>JAIDFD010000144.1 GCA_029054485.1 Clostridia bacterium
AACATACAAAAGAGGCACGAGCAGACAGACCGAAACTATGAGCCTTACAAGGGTAAACTTGCCGCTCTTTTTGTTTTCCTGCGGTCTTTCGCCCTCATCGAAAATTCCGTAGCCGAGCGATTTGACCGTATCTGAAATCGCGCCGTCCGACAAAATATTTTCATCGAATTCAACCCTCATAGACTTTGCCATAAGGCTGACTTCGCAGGAGGTAACTCCCTCTAATTTTGAAACGGATTTTTCTATGCCCGATGAGCACGCCGAGCAGGTCATTCCCGTTATGTCGTATTTTTTAATCAATTTATTGCTCCGTGAGTTTATGTATCTTAAATATAACTTACCATTTGTTTTAAAGTTTTAGACGCATAGTGTCCGTTTGAAGGTTTGCTTCCCTCTGCGGGATAGCCTATCGGCAACAGCGCGATAACTTGCTCGTTTGCGGGCAGATTGAATTGCTTTGCAATTAAATCGGGGTCATAGTAACCGACCCAGCACGACCCTATACCAAGCTCCCAAGCCTGCAACATCATATGAGTACAGACTATCGAGCAATCTATTTCGCCTGTGCGGTATTTATCGGTGAGCGGATTTTTCCACTCGGCGTTTCTGTCTGCGGTAATCATTATTACCGTTTTTGCACCAAAAACAAATTTGCTGACTTCTTTCAGCTTTTCTATTGCATTTACGCTTTGAAGTACGTAAATTTTTTGCGGCTGGTTATTGCACGCAGTAGGCGCAACCCTCCCCGCCTCTAAAATGAGTTCGAGTTTTTCGTCCTCAACTTTTTTATCCGAGAACGAGCGCACCGAATAGCGCGACTTTGCCAAGTCTATGAATTCCATTAGTTTCTCCTGATTAATTTATTGACAAAAGCTTTTATCTGATACTATAATAACACAAGCTTTCATATTGTCAAGAACGCACTTTAAAGTGCAATACTTACCTTTTGGAAAGTAAGGAGTTTACTATGGATAAAGAACAGTTAATATCATGCAGTTGCCCGTTGGACGCAACTTTAGCCGTAATCGGCGGAAAATATAAAATAGATATAATTTATCACCTGTTCGGCAGGACGCTTCGTTACAGCGAAATCGCAAAGCTTGTAACCGCCACGCCCAAAATGCTTGCCGAACAGTTAAAAGAACTTGAAAAAGACGGAATTATAAACAGAGTTTTGTATCCCGTAGTGCCGCCCAAAACGGAATATTCGCTAACCCCTCTCGGCGAACAGTTGCGCACGACTTTGCTTGAAATGTACTTATTCGGGCAAAAATTATATGCGCTTGGCAACGTCAAACCGAGATGCGGCGCCGCCGAAGATTTGGCAAGACTTAAAGCCGACTGACTTTGATGTAAATTATAAAGCCTAATTCCTACATTGTCAATAGGAATTAGGCTTTTTGCTTTTATTATTTCAATACAGCTTTTCAAAAAAGTTGTTTTTGCGAAGTTCGTTTTCAAGGCTCTTTCCCGAACCGAGCGCAAGCAAAACCTTTGCGGTAGCCATTTCAAAGCTGATGTCGTACGCCGCTATGCACATATCCGCAAGCCCCACGGCGCTGCCGTAAGTCCTTGCGCGGCTGTCTATCGGCGCGATAACTACCTCTATGCCGAGTTCCTTACAATAATTTAAGAAGTTTACAAAGTTAGCCTCTTTACCCTTTGTGCAGACCGTGCCGCTGTGGTAAAGCTGAACCATTACCGCCTTGGGCTTAACTTCGGTAAAGCGGTAAAAATCGAAGTTCAGAAGTGAATGAGCCTGAATGGTCACCATATCCATACAAAGCTTTTGCGCGTCGCAAGGCTTTCGTTTTTGCTGTAACTGCGAAACTTTCGGATTGAGCGGATCGGCGTTGTAAACGAAACCGCCGCCAATAATTTCGCCGAAATGCACCTTTAAAATGCTGTCGTATTCGCCGCTTATCTGGGTTGCCGCGGTAAGGCGGCTTGCAAGGTGAATTTTGCAGTTTTCGCCGTGGTTGGTAAAGGATACGAACACCCCGCCAAAGTCCGCGCTTTGAATAAAGGTGACCGCGCCCGCAAAATTTTCAAGCCCTCTGCTCCTCTCATCATCGAGCGGATAGAGCGCGGAAACGAAAACCACTGGGATTTTTATATCGCAGAAAAGCTGGCTGAAAAGGTTTGCCGTAAAGCAAAGAGTGTCTGTTCCGTGGGTGATAATTATACCGTCGTATTTTTCCTTATCTACGCCGCGCACGCAGTCCGCCATAACTTCCAAATCGGACGGCTGCACGTTTTCGCTTAAAATATTCAAAGGGCGAAGTTCATCGAACGTAACGCCGTTACCGAAACGCCCGGCGTACTTTTCCAAAAGCAGACTTTTGCTCTCTTCCTTCAATCTGACGATTCCGCCGCTCGAATACGAGCCGATTGTTCCGCCCGTAAATATAACGCAAATTCTGTTTTTTACTTTCATAAAAATTTATAAATTACCTACCGTTCTGGGGAAAAGCAGGGTATCGCGGATATTCTGCACGCCCGTTATATACATTAGAATACGCTCGAAACCGAGTCCGAAACCGCTGTGCGGCACACTGCCGTATTTTCTTGTGTCGAGATATTCAGTGTACGAGTCAAGGGTCATACCTTTTTTAAGCATTGCGGACTGAAGCTTCTCATAGTCGGCTTCTCTCTCACTGCACCCGATAATTTCGCCTACGCCGGGCACGAGCAAATCGGTAGCCGCAACCGTCTTTCCGTCCGGATTTTGCTTCATATAGAACGATTTTATATCCTTGGGGTAATCGGTAACAAACACCGGCTTTTTGAAATATTCTTCGGTGATATATTTCTCGTGTTCGGTCTGCAAATCACAGCCCCAATCAACAGGGTATTTGAATTCTTTACCCGATTTTTTCAAAACATCGACTGCTTCGGTATAGGTAATTTTTCCAAAGTCGCTTGCAACAACGTGTTTGAGTTTTTCTATAAGTCCCTTTTCCACGCGCTCATCGAAATACGCAAGCTCATCGGGACAGTTTTCAACAACGTCCGAGATAATGTACTTAATGAAGTCTTCCGCGATTTCTATAATGTCGTGAATATCGGCAAAGCAGACTTCGGGCTCGATGTGCCAGAACTCCGCCGCGTGGCGGGTGGTGTTGCTGTGCTCTGCGCGGAACGTGGGTCCGAATGTGTAAATTCTGCCCAGACCCATTGCCGCCATTTCGCCTTCAAGCTGACCTGATACGGTAAGTCCCGCCCTTGCGCCGAAGAAGTCGCCCGCAAAGTACTCTTCTTCGGTCTTTGCTTTGGAGTTCCAAGGTTGGGTGGTTACGCGGAACATTTCGCCCGCGCCCTCGCAGTCGCTTCCCGTGATTATAGGGGTTTGCACATACTTATAGCCGTGCTTATGAAAATACTTATGGATAGCAAAAGCAAGCTGGTTTCTCACAGCGAACACAGCTTCAAAATATTTAGTGCGCGGTCTCAAATGGGGAATGGTGCGCAAAAATTCAAGCGTATGGTGCTTTTTCTGCAAAGGATAATCCTGCGGACAAGAACCGAGAACGGTAATTTCTGAAGGTATCATTTCAAAGCCGTTGCGCTCGCTGGGAATAAACCTGCCCTCTACCTTTAAAGCCGCGCCCACGACCAAAGCGGGGCGGTACGCGCTCTCTTTCATATTTTCCTTTTCTATAACGAGTTGTAAGTTTTTAAGGGTAGTACCATCGTTGAGTTCGATAAAGGCAACGCCCTTCGAATCCCTCCACGTTCTTACCCAGCCGCAGACTGTAACGCTTTTTTCAACGTAAGCCGCGCTTTCCGAAAACAGGGTTTTAATATCCGTATGCTTCATAAATAACTCCTAATAATTATAAAAAAATACGGACTGCCTTTTTGAGGCAGTCCGCAAATTTGATTAGTCTTTCTTTTCGTCCTTGGAAACTACCTCAACCTTGTCGTAGTAGCCGCAATT
>JAIDFD010000145.1:0-6688 GCA_029054485.1 Clostridia bacterium
TTAAACAGTTGGCAAATTAAAAAATTTTCTTTAGAATATATAAGTAGGAATTTGGCATTTAAGGAGTATTGTATGGATAAAATACGCTTATTGCAGATGCGCAAGAAGAAAATTCTGGATGCAGGAAAGGATATCCGCAAAGATATAAACGCGCTTATCGATGATGACAGCTTTGTAGAACTTTCCGCTTTCAGTTTTTCCAAAAACGAATTTTACGGCGAGGATGCAGAGGGCGAGGGAGTAATTACAGGCTTTGCCACGGTAAACGACTATCCTTTTTATATTGTAGCGCAAAACGGCGCGGTTCTATCGGGCGGTGTAAGCAAAGCGAATTGCGGAAAGATTGCAAAATGTTTGAATCAGGCGGAAAAGACTTCTACACCCGTGATTTACTTTTTGTCATCACTCGGTGTGCAGATAGGCGAAGGGGTAAAAGTTTTAGAGGGGCTTGCAACTTTGATTTTGAAAGCTTCCCAACTCAAAGGCACGGTACCGCAGTATTTAATTGTAGACGGTGAAGTCTACGGTCAGATTTCGGTGCTTGCAGGTCTTTGCGACTTTACATTCTTTATTGATAAAAAGAGTTCGCTCGCGGCTAACAGTCCGCTTGTCATATCGGCAAAAAGCGGTAAAAATATCGATAAATACCAAATCGGCGGAGCTGACGGACTGAATAAGTCAAATTTGGTTTCTTTCATTGTAAAGAACTTAGCCGAAGTTAAAGATAAAATTGTAAAAATCAACGGACTTCTTTCATCGGCGGTAATCGATAGTAACGAACTCAATAAGAGTATTGCCGCACTCGATAAAAAAGCCGATTACGAAAGTCTTTTATCGGTTTTTGATAAGGGTAGTTATCTGGAAATTGGAGCTACATGCGCGCCCGAAGTAAAATGTCTATTGGGCAGGATTGGCGGAATTGCTGTTGCGTCGGTGATTTTTGACGGCGAAAGCGGAGTGCAATTAAACGCAGTCAATGTGAGAAAAATTAAAGACTTTGCGGAATTTGCCTGCTGTTACGGTTTGCCTTACGTTACATTTGTAAATACGTTGGGCGTTGAAGCGAATATTGAAACAAACAACAGCCTTGTTCTCAAAGAAATCGGAGAATACGTTTCTATTCTCGACTGCATTGATGCGGCTAAAATTTCAATCGTATACGGAAAGGCGATTGGGCTCGGTTACACGGTTTTTGCGGCAAAGAGCATGGGTTACGACTATTCATACGCATTTGCCAATTCAAAAATCGCGTTGTTTGACGATGTTCAGGGCGCGGAAATAGAGTTTTCGGACGAAAAGAATGTTGACAAGCAAAAGCTTGCAGAGCGTTACGCCGATGAAAGTTCAGACCCCGTGAACGCGGCAAACGGCGGATATATAGACAATATAATTCAGCCTTCATTTGTAAAACAATATCTCGTAGCATCTTTGCAGATGCTTTTAAAGTGAGGAAGCTATGATAAATGCTTTGTCAGAGATAATTCCCAAACTCGATGGCAACTTCTATTTCAGCAATAAAGCGGAAGCTCTTATTTACGCGCTGATAGGATTTTGCGTGGTGCTGTTGGGAATTGTAATTATAATTTTTATAATCTGGCTTTTGGGTCTGATTTTGAGAAAGACCGACAATCTCGCGTTTTTGACTAAAAGGAGAAAAAAGCCCAAAAAGCAGGTTGAAGAGGTTTCTTCGGAAACTGTTGCCGAAGATGGCTTGACCGATGAAGTAAAGGCGGCTATAATCGCCGCGATAATGGCTTATTATAGCGAAGAAAAACCCGAATGTGAGTTTAAGGTCAGAAGAATTAAAAGGTTATAAGGAGTATTTAAAATATGCGTAATTTTATTGTAACTATTGACGGAAAAAGCTATTCAGTAGGCGTTGACGAAGTTGAAAGCGGCGCAAGCATAGAAAGTGTTGTGCCTGTGCAGGCGGCTGCGCCTGTTGCACCCAAAGCTCAAAAAATTTCAGCCGAGGGTGAAAAGGTTTTATCGCCCTTCCCCGGACTGATTAAAAATCTTTTGGTTGCAGACGGAAGCGCCGTTAAAAAGGACCAGCCCATTATGGTGCTTGAAGCAATGAAAATGGATAATGAAATTACCGCTCCCTGCGATGGGGAAGTTACGTTCGGCGTGGTTAAGGGCGCAAACGTAGAAACCAACGCGGTGCTTGCAGTTTTAAGCTGATGGAGGCAGTATGCAACAAAGTTTACTTGTAAACTTTGGCGAGATATTCGGCAACCTGTACGAGTCAATGGGCTTTGTGCAGGGCGATTGGCAGAATTATGTTATGCTGCTGATTTCGTTTGTGCTGATGTTCCTTGCCATAGTAAAGAAATTTGAACCGATGCTGCTTTTGCCGATAGCTTTCGGTATGTTTCTTATCAATATCCCCGGTGCGGAAGGCGTGCTTTGGGGTGAATACGGTCTTGACGAAGCCGGAAACAAGTTATCGGGTTATGAGGACGTTACATCGAAAACGCGCGGACTTCTATGGTATCTGTACTTCGGTGTAGACAAAGTAATTTATCCGCCTTTGATATTCCTCGGAATAGGAGCGATGACCGACTTCGGTCCTTTGATTGCAAATCCCAAGAGTATGCTAATCGGCGCGGGTGCGCAGTTGGGCGTTTTTGTAGCGTTTATTCTTGCAATATTGCTCGGTTTTTCGGTTGCTTCAGCCGCTTCGATTGCTATAATCGGCGGGGCGGACGGACCCACGGCGATAATGACGACTTCAATACTCGCAGAAAAATACATTCCCACGATAGCGATTGCGGCATACTCGTATATGGCGCTGATACCGATAATCCAAAAGCCGCTGATGCGCGCGCTTACAACTAAAAAAGAAAAAATGATTCGTATGAAGCCGCTCCGTCAGGTAAGCAAGCTTGAAAAGATTTTATTTCCTTTGATAGTTACTTTGGTTGTTGGAATAATTCTTCCGCAGTCGATTGCGCTTTTGGGTATGCTTATGCTCGGCAATCTGTTTAAAGAGTCGGGCGTGGTTGACAGACTTTCTACCCAGGCGCAGAACGGTCTTATGAACACGATAACAATCTTCCTCGGTATTGCCGTTGGAAGTAAAGCAAAGGGTGAAATTTTCCTTTCGTTGGACACCTTAAAAATCATAGCTTTGGGCTTGTTTGCGTTTATTATCGGAACTATAGGCGGCTTGCTTGTCGCTAAAATTATGTGCAAGGTAACGAAGGGACAAATAAATCCTTTGATAGGCTCGGCAGGCGTTTCCGCCGTTCCAATGGCGGCACGAATATCTGAGGACGTCGGAAGAGAATACGACCCTCAGAATCATTTGCTTATGCACGCAATGGGACCCAATGTTGCGGGCGTAATAGGTTCGGCGATTGCCGCGGGAATACTGATTGCTTGCTTTAACGGCTACGTAGACGGCACGGCAACAGTTGAATCCGTTGTAACGGCGATAAATTCAGTAACGGTATAATAGGAGCAGATATGGAAAGTAAAAAATTGTTGATTACTGATACAATTCTCCGTGATGCGCACCAGTCGCACGCGGCAACGCGAATGAGATTTGACGAAATGGAGCCCGTATTGCCGTTGCTTGATGAAATCGGTTATTACTCGCTCGAAGCTTGGGGTGGTGCCACGTTTGATTCATGTTTAAGGTTTTTGAACGAGGATCCTTGGGATAGATTAAGGAACTTAAAAAAATACCTTAAAAAGACCCCTATACAAATGCTGTTGCGCGGTCAAAACCTTTTAGGTTACAGACATTACGCCGATGACGTTGTAGACAGTTTTATTGATAAATCGATTGAAAACGGCGTGGGAATAATAAGAGTTTTTGATGCGCTGAACGACCCTAGAAATCTTGAAACTTCAATCAAATCAATCAAGAAATACGGCAAAGGTAAATGCGTTTGCGAGGCGGCTATTTCTTATACGACCAGCCCCGTACACACGACGGAGTACTTCGTAAACCTTGCAAAACAGCTTGAGGGCATGGGTGCCGACAATATCTGCATTAAAGATATGGCAAACCTTTTGTTGCCGTTTACCGCTTATGATGTTGTTTCCAAACTGAAAAAAGCGTTAAAGCCTGAAACAAAGGTACATCTTCATACGCACAATACTTCCGGTACGGGCGATATGATAAATCTTATGGCTATTCAGGCGGGAGTGGATATTGTGGACTGCGCGCTTTCGCCGCTCGGAAACGGAACTTCCAACCCCGCAACCGAACCGCTTGTTGCGACTTTGAAGGGCACGCCTTACGATACGGGTATAGATATAGAAAAACTTTTGCCTTTGGTCAATCATTTTAATAAGGTTGCGGCACGCCTTGAAAAAGACGGACACCTCAATCCCAAGGTAAGAAAAATCGATATAAATACTTTGCTTTATCAGGTCCCCGGCGGTATGCTTTCAAATCTTATCAGCCAGCTTAAACAGGCGGGACAGGAAGAGAAGCTTTTGGAATGTCTTGCGGAAGTTCCCGAGGTAAGAAAGGATTGCGGTTATCCTCCGCTGGTAACTCCTTCAAGCCAGATTGTCGGAACGCAGGCGGTTTGGAACGTGCTGCTCGGCAGATATAAAACTATTACCGCACAGTACAAAGATCTGATACTCGGCAAATACGGCGCATTGCCCGGTGAAAAGAGCAAAAAAGTAGTAGATATGTGTACAAAGGGCGGAGAAGAAATTATCACCTGCCGACCCGCGGACCTTCTCGAAAGCGAAATGCAAACGCTGACCGAAAAGGTAAAGGCTGACGGTTTCTATGAAAAGCAGGAAGACGTTTTGTCTTATGCGCTTTTCCCCGAGGTTTCAACAAATTACTTCAAATGGCGTAAAGCCCAAAAAACAGGAGTAGACAAAGATTTAGCGGATAATCCTAATAAGGTTTATCCCGTATAAAAAGAAATTGCGGCATGGACGGTTTTGTTCGTGCCGTAAGGTTTTGTTATGAGTAAAATAGCGGTGATAGGCGGCGGTGCCGCTGGGCTTGTTGCGGCGTATGCGGCGGCGACAAACGGAAACAACGTAACCTTATTTGAAAAGAATGAGAAGTGCGGCAAAAAAATTTATATCACAGGCAAGGGTCGGTGTAACGTAACCCACGATTGTACGCCCGCGGAGTTTTTGAATAATGTCGTAAACAATTCAAAGTTTATGACAAGCAGTATCTATGCTTTTTCGCCGGACGATACAATGCGTTTTTTTGAGGACGGCGGATTAAGATTAAAAACCGAGCGCGGAGCAAGGGTGTTTCCGTTGTCTGACAAAGCAAGCGATGTGACAAAATGTCTTGAGAATTATTGTAAGAACGTAGGTGTAACCTTTAAATTTGACGAACAAGTTAACAAAATTGTCAATTTGCATAGTACTATGTTTAACATAATAACATCAAAACAAGACTATACGTTTGATAAAGTGATTGTTTGTACCGGTGGCATCAGCTATCCTTCGACCGGTTCCACGGGTGACGGATATAAATTTGCGCAGAATTTCGGGCATAGCGTAGTACCAGTCAAACAGGGGCTTTGCGGACTAAATTTAAAAGGCAACTGTTACAAGCAGATACAAGGTCTGTCTTTAAAAAACGTAAATTTGACCGTATTTTATGAAGACAAGAAGATTAAAGAACTGTTCGGGGAAATGTTGTTTACCCATTTCGGAGTTTCGGGTCCGATCGTTTTGTCCGCTTCTAGTCTTATAAACAGGCTTGATTTAAATAAGGTAAGGCTTTCAATCGATTTTAAACCCGCACTTTCTGAAGAGCAGTTGGACAAGCGGTTGTTACGCGATTTTGAAGAATACAAAAATAAGAGCATTTCAAACTGTTTAAAAGAATTGTTGCCTACCGCTTTGATTTCTGTAATGCTTGCAAGGTGCGGTATTTCATCGGACAAAAAAGTTAATTCGATAACTAAAATCGAAAGACAGCTTTTATTGACAAACATTAAAAATTTTGATATGCTTGTTTCGTCTTTGCGCGGTTTTGAAGAGGCAATTATTACTTCCGGCGGCGTAGATGTAAAAGAAATTAACCCCAGAACTATGGAGAGTAAGCTTGTAAAAGGGCTTTACTTTTGTGGCGAAGTACTTGACATAGACGCTTTTACAGGCGGTTTTAACCTGCAAATTGCATTTTCTACGGGATTTGCGGCGGGAAACAATATAAAGGATTAAAAAATGAAAGCTATCCGTGGAGCAACAACGGTTGAAAAGGATACAGCCGAAAATATCAAAGAGAGCGTAAAAGAACTTCTTTTAACCGTAAAAAAAGAAAACGGAATAAACGAAGATGACGTTATTTGTATAATGTTTTCGAACACGTCTGATATTCGCTCGTTCTATCCGGCGAAAGCGGCGCGTGAATCGGGCTTTTTTAACTGCGCGCTTTATTCGTCTTTAGAGCCCGATATTTGCGGCAGTTTAAAAAAATGTATTAGAGTAATGGTGCTTGCCGAAATTGATAAACCGCCCAAGCACGTGTATTTGAAAGGAGCTGTTAATTTGCGTAAAGATTTGTCAAAAATTATTAATATAGCCATAGATGGACCCGCGGGCAGTGGAAAAAGTACAATTTCAAAGATTATTGCCTCCAAATTGGATATGTTGTATCTTGATACGGGCGCAATGTGCCGAACGGTAGCTTTGGCAGGCGTTCGTGGGAATGCGGATTATAAAAATGGCTCGGCTGTTT
>JAIDFD010000145.1:6698-8417 GCA_029054485.1 Clostridia bacterium
AAAGAATACTGGACGGGTCGGACGTATCTGTAAAATATGAAAACGGCATGCAGAAAACTCTTTTGAATGGTGAGGACGTTTCCGATAAAATCCGTACTCCTGAAATATCTATGCTTGCTTCAACCGTTTCCGCGCATGAGTGCGTAAGGGTAGCTATGGTCAACTCACAGCGTGAAATTGCGTTGAAAAATTCCTGCGTGCTTGACGGTAGGGATATAGGCTCAAATGTATTGCCGAATGCGGAATTCAAATTCTTCCTAACAGCATCGGCAGAGGTGCGCGCGGAGCGGAGAAAGAAAGAAAATGACGCGAAAGGTATAAATCAACCGATTTATGAAGTACTACGCGAGATAGAACAGCGTGATAAACAGGATAAAACCCGTAAAATCGCGCCCTTGGTTAAAGCGGATGATGCCATTGAAGTGGATACAAGCGAAATGTCAATAGACGAAGTTGCCGCCTTAATATTAGGGAAAATTCAGGAAAAGATTTGATTATGGCTAAAAAAGAAAAGAATAAGCTTACAAAATTTGAAAAATGGTTCAGGTCTTTGCACAGGTTTGTTAATGTTGTGTACAGACCTTTTTATCCTTATAAAATACACAAGCCCGAAACACCTTACGAGGACAGACCGTATATAATAATCGGCAACCACCTAAGTCTGTTTGACCCCGTTTTGGCGGCGATGGCAACAAAAAAGCCCATTCATTTCATGGCAAAAAAAGAGTTGTTTGAAAAGGGACTGATGAAAAAGTTTGTCAATAAGTGCGAGTGTATCCCCGTTTACCGTGACGGAGGGGACATGAACGCCGTTATTAAAGCTATGAAATACCTTAAAAACGGAGAATCGATAGGAATTTTCCCCGAAGGCAAGCGTAACAGAACGGGTGAAAGGCTTTTACCCTTTAAAAGCGGCGCAACCGCGCTTTCCATAAAGACAAAAACGCCAATAATTCCGTTTGTAATGGTTAAAAAGATTAAATTCGGCAGAACAACGCACGCTTTGTACGGAGAACCGTATGAATTTACCGAATACTACGGCAAAAAGCTAACGGAAGAGGATATAAAGACTTGCGATGAAATTTTGCGGCAGAAAATTTTGGAGCTTTACGAACAGCTTTTGGAAATGCTTTCAAAAAAGAAGAAAAAACACGGTTAATTTATGGATATATCTGTTGCAAAGCACAGCGGATTTTGTCAGGGCGTCAAGTTTGCTGTTGATACTGCGCTTGGCATAAAAGACGAAAACGCCTGGGTTTTGGGTGAAATTATACACAACGCAGACGTTGTTAACGCTATCAGTAAAAACGGACTCAAAGTTGCCGATACTCTCAATGACATCCCGTGCGGAAGCACGGTAATTTTTCGTTCGCACGGCGTGCCTAAATCTTTTTATAAAGACTGCGCCGAACGGAATATTAAGGTTATTGACTGCACTTGTAGATTTGTAAAGCGAACCCAGAGCATAGTGGAAGAGCAAAGCGCATTGGGAAGATATATTGTAATAGTCGGTGAGCCCGAACACCCCGAGGTCGTAGGTCTTTTGGGTTGGTGCGGTGAGGCTACGGTTTTGAACGATGCGGACAAAATTCCTGAAGA
The DNA here is from genome assembly GCA_029054485.1 of Clostridia bacterium. GTDB lineage: Bacteria > Bacillota > Clostridia > Christensenellales > Borkfalkiaceae > Coproplasma. The sequence continues at coordinate 8,298 of JAIDFD010000145.1, forward strand.
ATTAGCGCAAAAAAGCCTTTGCGTAGTCTGTCAGACCACCTTTTCAGCAGAAAAATTTGAAAAAATGTTCCTCGGATTTGTTGAACGTAATGGGTGGACGTTTGAAGGAAGCATTAAGAT
>JAIDFD010000146.1 GCA_029054485.1 Clostridia bacterium
ATCGGCGCGCCCTCCCTACCCCCACTTCAATTACGAACCCCAAATTTTTTAATGGGCTATACGCGAGGACGCGCCTATTCAGCTAAAAGAGGGAGGATATATAAAGGACGGATACAGCAAACAGCTTGATGAGTTGCGTGCCGTCAAAAATAACGGCAATAAACTTATTATGGATATGGAAGCGCGCGAGAGGGACGCAACGGGCATAAGAACGTTGCGAATCAACTACAACCGCGTTTTCGGTTATTATCTCGAAGTAACAAAGTCGTTTAAGGATAAAGTCCCGCTGAATTATCAACGGCGTCAGACTCTGGCAAACGCCGAGCGTTATTCCACGGACGAGTTAAAAGAACTGGAAGAAAAGATTTTAGGCAGTGAAGACGCGGCACTGAAGCTTGAAATAAGACTTTACGAATATGTCAAATCTGTACTGACCGAAAACATAAATAAATTAAAAACAATTTCATCGGCGGTTGCGCTTTTGGATTTGTTGGTTAGCTTTGCGGAAATTGCAAAGTCCAACAATTACGTTCGCCCCGAAATCGTTGACAGCGGAAAGCCCCTTATTATAAAAGGCGGCAGACATCCCGTAGTGGAAGCAATTTCAAAGGACAGATTTATCCCCAACGACACTATTTTAGACGAGGATGAAAACCGCACAATGATATTGACTGGTCCCAATATGGCTGGTAAAAGCACATACATGCGACAGACGGCTATCATCGCGATTATGGCTCATATCGGTAGCTTTGTCCCCGCAAGCTCAGCACAAATTCCTTTAATAGACAGGGTGTTCACAAGGGTTGGCGCAAGCGATAATCTTATTTCGGACCAAAGTACATTTATGGTTGAAATGATAGAGGTTGCAACCATTTTACAGAACGCAACAAAGAACAGTCTGCTCATATTAGACGAGGTGGGCAGGGGAACGAGTACCTACGATGGACTGAGTATCGCTTGGGCGGTTATTGAAACGCTCACCCAAAAAATCGGCGCTAAAACGTTGTTTGCAACACACTATCACGAGTTGACTGATTTGGAATACCGGCTCGCAGGAGTTAAAAACTACAAAATTTCCGTAAAGGAAGTTAACGGAAGCGTAGTATTTTTAAGGAAAATTATGCGCGGCGGGGCAAATAGGAGCTTCGGTATAGAAGTTGCTTCTCTGGCAGGCGTCCCCGACGAGGTTACCGAAAGAGCAAAAATAATTTTGAAGCATATTGAAAGCGGCGACAGGGAATTTGACAAACCCTTGCCGCAAACAGATAGCGAAGAAAAGCAGTTGACCGAAGTTGAAAAGATTTTGAGCGAAATCAATCTTGAAAACGTAACGCCTATGCAGGCTTTCCTGATTTTGAGCGATTTGGTCGATAAGGTAAAATTATGAAAAAAATAAATATACTTTCTAAAACCGTCTACAACAGAATAGCCGCGGGCGAGGTTATCGACCGCCCTTATTCTGCCGTGAAAGAACTGATTGAAAACAGTCTTGACGCGGGCGCAACCCAAATCGAGGTGCATATCGAGTGCGGCGGCAAACAGTTAATAAAAGTTATAGACAACGGCGGCGGAATTGAGCGCGATGATATGTCTGCCGCTTTTATGCCTCACGCAACCAGTAAAATTTCGAACGCGGATGATTTGGATAAAATTACGACTCTTGGCTTCAGAGGCGAGGCTCTTGCGAGTATCGCGGCAATTTCGCGCGTTGAACTCATTTCCGTAACCGACGGAAATATCGCGTACAGAACGACTTGTACAGACGGGAAACTGGGCGAAATCTCGCCAGCCGCGCTTGAAAAAGGCACGGTAATCTGCGTGCGCGATTTGTTTTACAATACGCCGGTACGCGCTAAATTTTTGAAGAACGACAAAAAGGAAGAGGGCGATATTACAAATATTGTTTCGCGCTATATTCTCGGAAATCCCCAAGTATCGTTTAAATATTTCATCGATGGCAAGCTCGAATTGCAGTCGCAGGGCGGCGGGCTTGACGAGGCGATGGCGCGGGTTTACGGCGCGAAAACCGTTCCGCAGTGCTTTAAAATAAACGCTGAAAAAGACGGGATAAAAATTCACGGATTCATAGGCAATCAAAATTTCTTTAAGCCCAACAGAACCTATCAAAGCCTGTTTTTAAACGGCAGATATATCGTCAATACTTCCATATCGACCGCAATAACTAATGCTTATGCAAGTTATATGATGAAGCGGCAGTATCCTTTTTATGTGCTTTTCGTGGACGTTCCTTTGGATATGGTCGACGTCAATGTTCACCCCAACAAGGCGGACGTAAGATTTGTAGACAACCGCATTATTTTTTCGGCGGTATATTCTGTAGTGTCTGCCGTATTGGACGGCACGGCTTCAGCCGCGCAATTTGTGGTCGACAGCGTAAGACTGCCTGAAATTCAGTCTAAAATTGACAGCGACAGAAACAAGGTCTATCAACAGGAAGAAAAGGAAAGTGAAGAATCAAGCACGATAAATTTCAGTTTCGGCGAAAGCAGCTTTAAATCCGAAAAAGAAGAGCCAATACGTTACCGTGATCCTATTTTGGATAAAGAAGAGAGTGAATTTGCTCTGCCGAAAAAAGATACCCCGCATGTAATGCAGGTTACAAACGACACTATGTCACCTGCAAACTTTGACGGTGATAAACGCGTAGATAATACCTATCAGATGCGCAAGCAGATACAGCAACAGATTATTTACGAAAGCTGTAAGTTCAAGGGTAATCTTTTCAACACTTATCTCATATATGAAATGGGCGACACGGTGTATATCATCGACCAGCACGCCGCGCATGAAAGACTTATTTATGACAGGTTGCGTGAAAAAATCGCAAACAGAAAAGTTGATACGCAAGGACTATTAATTCCCTATCTTTTAGATTTAAACGTGCAGGAAGCGCAGTTCGTTAAGGACAATGTGCATTTAATCCGCAATCTCGGTTTCAGCATAAGCGAGTTCGGCGTAAATTCATTCAGAATAGACGATGTCCCCGTTGATTTGCAGTATATAAATCTTAAAGACTTTTTCGATGATCTTTTATCCGATTTGAAAGGACTTAAAGAAATCAAGCTTGAAGATATTTTAAAGGATAAAATTGCAACGACTGCATGCAAACACGCGATAAAGGGCGGTATGCAACTTAGCGAAGAGGAAGTGAGCGCGCTGTTTAAAATGATGGACGGCGATGTAGGGTTGAAGTGTCCGCACGGCAGACCCGTGTGTGTGACGCTGGATAAAAAAGATATCGAAAAAATGTTCAAGAGGATAGTCTGACTTGAACAAATTACTCGTTATCTGCGGAGCAACGGCATCGGGCAAAACCGCGCTTGCTGTGGAATGTGTAAAAAAACTTAATAGCGAAGTTATTTCCGCCGACTCGCAGTTAGTCTATAAAAAACTGAATATCGGGACGGCAAAACCGAGCGATGAAGAAAAGGGCGGAGTAATCCACCATTTGATAGACGTTGTAGATCCGGATTGCAGTTTCAGCGTTTCGGATTATTCCGCGCTTGCAGAGCCTATTGTGAACGGGCTTTTAAAGAATGGCAAAACTCCCATAATTTGCGGTGGCACGGGGTTTTATATAAACTCGTTGCTTTACGATTTGAGCTACGGCAATGCAGCGGCGGACAGCGCGGTGAGGGCAAAATATCAAAGCCTGCTTGAAGAGCGCGGCAAGGAATACCTTTATGAATTATTGAAGTCAATCGACCCCGGGTCGGCTTCTGTTTTGCACGAAAACGATACAAAGCGCGTAATCCGCGCTTTGGAAATTTACGAAGTGAGCGGGAAGAGAAAATCCGATTACAATGACGGACTGAAACTAAAACGAGAGTACCTTGCCGTTGCGGTAGATTTTGAAAGAGATGAGCTTTACGCAAGAATTAACGCGCGGGTCGATAAGATGTTCGAGTGCGGTTTGGTTGATGAGGTTAAGGGTTTACTCGCCGATGGAATTGACGAAAAATATCAGTGCATGCAGGCTATCGGCTATAAAGAAGTGGTTGAATGTTTAAAAAACGGCAAAAACGAGAGTACTATGCGTGACGTAATCAAGCAAAATACCCGCCGTTATGCCAAAAGACAGATTACATTCTTTAAGAAACTTAACGGAATAGTTTGGTTAAAACCTGAAAACGCAACGGCGGATAACGTTTTGGAGTTGTATAATGGATAATACTCTGTTTATTGAATATTGCGAAAATAAATTAAGCGAAAAATTTAAGGCGATAGACGATATCGCTTATTTTAATCAAGTCAAGGTAAGTAAGGCTTTTAAAAACAATCAGGTTGCCGTCCGTCATTTTAACGGAACGACCGGTTACGGTTATGGTGATGAGGGCAGGGATTGCCTTGGAAAGCTGTATGCCGAAGTGTTCGGCGCGGACAGTGGGATCGTTTCGCCCCATATCGTTTCGGGAACTCACGCGTTGACTGTTGCACTGTTTGGACTTTTGCGCCCGAACGACACGCTGTTTTGTTTAAGCGGTATGCCTTATGATACAATTCGCGGTGTAATTTTCGGAACCGGTAACGGATCGCTGAAAGATTTTGGCGTTAATTTCGAGTGTTGTGATTTAAAACGCGGAAAGTTCGATTTTGACTTAATTAAGAAGAAGTTTAACAAGTCGGTCAAAGTAGTCTATATCCAGCGTTCGCGCGGGTATGAACTCAGGGACGCTTTTTCCTGTGCCGAAATTGAAAATGCGTGCAAGTTTGTGCGCGGTTTAGGCTTTAAAGGCTGTATCTTCGTGGATAACTGCTACGGCGAGTTTGTTGAAACGAAAGAGCCGACAGAGGTCGGCGCGGATATTATCGTTGGTTCGCTCATTAAAAACGCGGGCGGCGGTCTTGCGCCCACGGGCGGCTATATCTGCGGTAAAAGCGGATATGTTGAATTGATAGGCAAAAGGCTGACCGCGCCCTCTATCGGGCTTGAAGTCGGTTCGTATGCGGCGGGCTATCAGTATTTTTATCAAGGTTTGTTTATGGCGCCGCACACGGTAGCTCAGGCGTTGAAAACCAGTTTTTTAATCGGTCAGGCAATGGACGGGTTGGGCTATAAAAATTATCCGTCCATTGATAAAATGCCGTCCGATATTACGCGCGCCATTCAGTTTGACAGCGCGGACAAAATGGTGGATTTTATCAGGGAAGTACAATACGCTTCACCGGTAGACGGCTATGTTACCTGTGAGCCGTGGGATATGCCCGGCTACAATGATAAAATTATTATGGCGGCGGGCACGTTCGTATCCGGCGCGTCTATAGAGCTTTCCGCAGACGGACCGGTTAAACCGCCGTATATAGCATATTTTCAGGGCGGACTTACCTATGAGCATGGCAAATACGCTCTTGCAAGGATTCTGGAAAAATTGAGAGGATAAAATGGGTTGCGAATTGCGCCAATGGAAAAAAGAAGACGCGGAAAGCTTAGCCAAGCTTTTGAACAATAAAAAGATTTTGGATAATCTCCGCGATGGCTTGCCGTATCCGTACTCAGTAAACGATGCGCTCGGATTTATCAACGCAATGCTTAATTCCGATAAGAATTCCGTCTTTGCTTTCGCTGTTGTAACTGAGGATAAGGTTGTCGGAAGCATCGGAATTTTCAGGCAGAAAAATATTCATTATAAAACCGCCGAATTGGGTTACTATATCGGCGAACCTTACTGGAACAAGGGAATTGCAACCGAAGCGGTAAAGCGGGCATGCTGTTACGTTTTTGAAAATACCGATATAATAAGAATATTTGCCGAGCCGTTTGCGAGGAATTCAGCTTCGTGCAAGGTGTTGGAAAAAGCTGGCTTTGTTTTAGAGGGAACGCTTTGTGCAAACGCAGTAAAAAACGGCAAAGTCGAAGATATGAAAATGTATGCAAAAATAAAAGAGCGGTTTCAAGACTGAAACCGCTCTTTGCATGTTTGTTATTAATACATTCCGCCCATATCGGGGTTTCCGCCCATAGGAGCAGCCGCAGGAGGAGTGGGAATATCTGTTACAATGCTTTCTGTTGTGAGCAAAGTTGCCGCAACCGAAGCGGCGTTCTGCAGTACCGAGCGCGAAACCTTTGTAGGGTCGATAATTCCGCTCTTAACCATATCGGTGTATTCGTTTTTCAGAGCATCAAAACCGTAATTCGCTTTCTTCGCGCTGAGAATGGTGTTTACAACGACAGAGCCGTCAAGTCCTGCATTTTTGGCAATCTGGCGCACGGGTTCTTCAATAGCTTTCATAACTATCATTGCGCCCGTCTTTTCATCGCCTTCAAGAGTATCAACAAGCTTTTTAAGTTCGGGAATGGTGGACAGGAGTGCAACTCCGCCGCCGGGAACAATACCTTCTTCGACTGCCGCGCGTGTTGCCGCCAAAGCGTCCTCAATGCGCAGTTTCTTTTCTTTCATTTCAACTTCGGTTGCTGCGCCTACGTTGATAACTGCAACGCCGCCCGCAAGCTTTGCAAGGCGTTCCTGCAATTTTTCTCTGTCGTAGTCGGACGTTGTTTCTGCAATCTGAGCTTTCAGCGAGCTTACGCGCGCCTTAATGTCTTTCGCCGCGCCCGCGCCGTTGATGATAGTGGTGTTGTCTTTATCGACTTTTACCTGCGAAGCTCTGCCGAGCATTTCAGTGGTAACGTCTTTAAACTCATAACCCAAATCGCTTGAAATAACCGTGCCGCCCGTTAAAATAGCAATATCTTCGAGCATAGCTTTTCTTCTGTCGCCGAATCCGGGAGCTTTAACTGCAACGCAGTTTAAAACGCCTTTCAGCTTGTTGACAATAAGCGCTGCGAGCGCATCGCCTTCAACGTCCTCGGCAATGATAAGAAGTCTTGCGCCTTGTTGGGCGATAGGCTCGATTACCGGCAGAATTTCCTGCAAGGACGAAACTTTTTTATCCGTAATCAAAATGTATGGATTGTCCAAAACGGCTTCCATTTTTTCAGTATCTGTTACCATGTAGGCGGAAGCGTAGCCCCTGTCAAACTGCATACCTTCAACGGTGGTAAGCTCGGTTGCCATAGTTTTGCCTTCTTCAACGGTAATAACGCCGTCTTTGCCGACAATTTCCATTGCTCCTGCAATCAGTTCGCCGATTTTTTCATCGCCTGCCGAAATGGAAGCGACCTGCTGAATACCCAGTTTGTTTTCTACGGGTTTTGATATGGACTTAACTTTTGTAACCGCCGTATCTACGGCAGAAGCGATACCTTTCTTTAAAATTACGGGGTTAGCGCCTGCGGCAAGGTTTTTAAGTCCCTCTTTTACGATAGCCTGCGCAAGGACAACGGCGGTAGTGGTGCCATCGCCCGCCACATCGTTAGTTTTTGTTGAAACTTCTTTTACAAGCTGTGCGCCCATATTTTCAAAGGGGTCTTCAAGCTCTATTTCTTTGGCAATGGTTACGCCATCGTTTGTAATGAGGGGCGCACCGAATTTTTTGTCCAGAACAACGTTTCTGCCTTTGGGTCCAAGCGTAATTTTGACGGTATCTGCAATAACGTTTACGCCTGTTTCAAGTTTCTTTCTTGCTTCATCGCCGTACTTAATCTGTTTAGCCATAATTCAATACTCCTTAATATTTACTCGACAATCGCCAGTATATCGCTTTGGCGGATTATCGTATATTCTTTATCGTCAACTTTTACTTCGGTGCCGCTGTATTTAGCAAGCAGAACCTTGTCGCCGACTTTGACCTGCATTTTTACTTCTTTACCGTCCACGATACCGCCGGGACCTACTGCGATAACTACGCAGGTAGCGGGTTTTTCCTGTGCGGCGGAAGTCAGATAAAGTCCGCTCTTGGTTTTTTCTTCGGCTTTAAGCCCTTCTACGACAACTTTGTCGAATAACGGTTTAATTGTCATTTAAAAATCCTCCGAAATTTATATCTTTTTTTGGTACAGATATTTTATAAACTTGCCAAAATAAAGT
>JAIDFD010000147.1 GCA_029054485.1 Clostridia bacterium
GGTATGGGCGTTGTAGAAGATAAGGTTATAAAAAACCATTACGCCGCCGAGTACATTTACAACAAGTACAAAAACGTAAAAACCTGCGGCGTTATCGATGAAGATAAGGCTTACGGCGTTAAAAAAATCGTTGAGCCTATCGGTGTAATCGGTGCGGTAATTCCTACCACCAACCCCACGTCGACTGCGATTTTCAAAACGTTAATCTGCCTTAAAACGCGCAACGGCTGTATCATAAGTCCGCACCCCCGCGCAAAAAATTCAACGATTGCCGCGGCTAAAATTATTTACGAAGCCGCAGTAAAAGCGGGCGCACCTGAGGGAATTATCAGCTGGGTAGACGTTCCCACGCTTGAAATAAGCAATCTTTTAATGAAGGAAGTTGACACCATTCTCGCGACTGGCGGTCCCGGTATGGTTAAAGCCGCATATTCAAGCGGAAAACCCGCAATCGGTGTTGGTGCGGGCAATACTCCTGCAGTAATAGACGAAAGCGCGGATATTTTGCTTGCGGCCAACTCGATAATTCATTCCAAAACATTTGACAACGGTATGATTTGCGCGTCCGAGCAGTCCGTTATAGTCGATAGCAAAATTTACAACAAGGTCAAAAAAGAATTTTCTTCGCGCGGCTGTTATTTCCTTAATGAGGACGAGTGCGAAAAGGTAAGAAAGACCATTTTAATAAACGGCTCTTTAAACGCCAAAATCGTAGGACAGAGCGCGCATAAGATAGCGAATCTTGCTGGCGTTGAAGTTCCCGAGTCTACTAAAATTCTGATAGGTGAAGTAGAGTCGGTGGATATATCTGAAGAGTTCGCGCACGAAAAACTTTCTCCCGTGCTTGCTATGTACCGCGCCGAAAACTTCGAGGACGCTTTAAACAAGGCTGAAACCCTCGTCAACGACGGCGGTATAGGACACACCTCATCGTTGTATGTAAACTTGACCACATCGCAGGAAAAAATTACAACGTTCTATGAAAGAATGAAAACTTGCCGCATACTCATAAATACCCCATCGTCGCAGGGCGGTATCGGCGATTTATACAACTTCAAACTCGCTCCGTCGCTCACGCTAGGTTGCGGAAGCTGGGGCGGAAACTCCGTTTCGGAAAACGTAGGAATAAATCACCTTTTGAATATAAAAACAGTTGCGGAAAGGAGAGAAAATATGTTGTGGTTCAGGGCTCCCCAAAAAGTTTATATCAAAAAAGGCTGTCTGCCCGTTGCGCTTAATGAGTTGAAAGACGTTTACGGCAAAAAGCGCGCGTTTATAGTAACAGATAACTTCCTCTATCAAAGCGGTTTTACAAAGTGTATTACCGACAAACTCGATGAATTAGGAATTGCGCACAGCACTTTCTTCAACGTAGAGCCCGATCCTACGCTTGCCTGCGCGAAAGAGGGCGCAAAGCAAATGAACGCCTTTAAGCCCGACACGATAATTGCTCTCGGCGGCGGCAGTGCTATGGACGCAGGTAAAATTATGTGGGTTATGTATGAACACCCCGAAGCTGACTTTATGGATATGGCTATGCGCTTTATCGATATCAGAAAGAGAGTTTACACATTCCCCAAGATGGGCGAAAAGGCATACTTTATTGCAATCCCGACGTCTGCCGGCACCGGTTCTGAGGTTACGCCTTTCGCTGTAATCACCGATGAAAAGACGGGCGTAAAATATCCACTTGCGGATTACGAGCTTATGCCCAATATGGCGATTGTTGATACCGATTTGCATATGTCCGCGCCCAAGGGACTTACCGCGGCTTCGGGTATAGACGCTGTAACGCACGCACTCGAGGCATACGCTTCCATGATGGCGACCGACTACACGGACGGTCTTGCGTTGCAGGCTTTGAAAGTAATTTTCAAATACCTTCCCGCGGCATACGAAAACGGTCAGACCGATGTTGAAGCGCGTGAAAAAATGGCTAACGCTGCGACTATGGCGGGTATGGCTTTTGCAAACGCTTTCCTCGGCGTGTGCCACAGTATGGCGCATAAACTGGGCGCGTTCCACCATTTGCCTCACGGCGTTGCTAACGCGCTTATGATTGACGAAGTTATCAAATTCAACTCGTCCGAATCTCCCGCAAAAATGGGAACATTCAGCCAGTACGACCACCCTAAGACAAAGCGCAGATATGCGGAGGTTGCCGAAGCGTTGGGGCTTAGCGGCAAAAACGATGATGAAAAAGTTAAAAACTTAATCAAGGCGATTGACGAATTGAAAGTCAAAATCGGCATAAATAAAACCATAAAAGACTACAACGTAGACGAAAACGACTTTATTTCAAGACTCGACGAAATGGTAGAGCAGGCGTTCGACGACCAGTGTACGGGCGCAAACCCCAGATACCCGTTAATGAGCGAAATCAAGCAGATGTATCTCAACGCGTACTACGGCAAATAATAAGGAGGAAAATATGAACGGCAAAAAAATCTTTTCAAGAGAAGACAAAGAAATTTACAGGGATGGCGCAAAACTTATCAAAGTTTTCGGCGAGCATTACTCCAAGTCAGATATCTTAAACGAGGCGTTAAATCATGCCCGTGTTGAAGAAACCGACTTAAACATTTCAAAGTTGCAGGCGGTTCACGTTGTTGACGGAAAGTGGGCGATAGTTTTGGACTACGTTGAGGGAAAAACCCTTCAACAGCTCTTTGAAGAGCACCCCGAAAAGGAAGAGGAATATTTAAATCTCTTTGTTGATTTACAGCGCACCGTTTTTGCGAGAAAAGTTCCGCTTTTAAACAAACTTAAAGACAAATTGCAGGCGCGTATTTCCGCAACTTCGGACGTTTTGGATGCAACCGCGCGTTACGAACTTCATACCCGCCTCGATTCTATGCCCAAGCATACAAATCTCTGCCACGGCGACTTCAACCCCACAAATGTTATAATAACGACCGATGGCACGCCGTATATTATCGACTGGGCGCACGCAACGCAGGGTAACTCTTCCGCAGACGTTGCTACAACCTACTTGCTGTTTTACCTCGAAGGCAAGAATGAGCTTGCCGAAAAGTACTTAAAGCTCTATTGCAAAAAAAGCGATACCGCTTTGCAGTACGTTCAGCGTTGGATACCGATTGTTGCGGCGGCAAGACTTTGCAAAGCAAAGCCCGAAGAAGCCGAGCTTTTACATCGCTGGGCAGACGTGGTTGACTACGAGTAATACAAAAGCTATTAATAAGACTTGCTGTCAAAGCAAGTCTTATTTTATTGCAATTTTTGTAAAATTAGGTATAATTAAAGCTAATGGAAAAGAAATTGTGTTTTGCCGCGGTTGATTTCGCGGATGATAAAAACGTAAGCGGTTATTTATACTGGTATTTGTGCAGGTTTGCAAACGTGGAAGAGGGCGACAAGGTGGTTGCTCCCTTGGGACGGCACAACAATTTGCAACAGGGCGTTGTAAGACAGGTCTTATTTGCCTATGAAGAGGACGCGCCTTTTCCTATACAATATATCAAGAATATCAGAAATCTCGTAGAAACTGACGGCGATAATCTTTACCGCATAGTAAGAAAGCGTGAGCTTAATTCCACCGTTACAATGATGGATATATACGCTCCGCTCGTTGCAAAAAAGGCGGAAGCAGGGCAGTTTATCATTCTTCGGGTGGACAATGACGGCGAGAGGATACCGCTCACGGTTGCGGGCTATGACAGAACGGCGGGAACGGTAAAAATCATATTTCAGGTTGTTGGTGCAACTACAATCCGTCTGAACGTTAAGCGAGAGGGCGAGTACATAGCCGATTTTGTCGGACCTTTGGGATGCGCCACAAAGACGGACGGCCTTAAAAAAGTCTGCGTGGTCGGCGGCGGCGTGGGCTGTGCAATCGCTCTGCCCGTTGCGCAAAAGCTGCATAGCTTGGGCTGTGAAGTTCATTCGATTATAGGTTTCAGAAACAAAGATTTGCTTATTCTCGAGGACGAGTTTAAGGCGTGTTCAAAAAAACTCACCGTGGTCACCGATGACGGCAGTTACGGCACGAAAGGGGTCGTTACCGCGCCTTTGAAAGAGGCGATAGAACGCGGTGAAAAATACGATGAGGTTATCGCCATAGGACCGCTTGTTATGATGAAGTTTGTCGTTGCAACGACTAAACCGTTCGGCGTGCCTACGACCGTTTCAATGAATCCCATTATGATTGACGGCACGGGAATGTGCGGCGGTTGCCGTCTGACCGTTGGCGGCAAGACGAAATTCGCCTGCGTTGACGGACCGGATTTCAATGGCTATGAAGTCGATTTTGACGAGGCAATGGCGCGTTCGGATATGTATGCGCTATTCGAGCGGGCAGAGAGGGAAAATTGTAATCTCTTTAAAAAGGAGGTGCAGTGATGGCCATACAGCCCAATAAAAATCCTATGCCAGTGCAGGAGGCAAAAGTCCGCGCGCACAACTTTGAAGAGGTTGCAAAAGGCTATTCGGCGGAAGTTGCCGTAAATGAAGCGCAGAGGTGCTTAAACTGCAAAAACCGCCCCTGCGTTAGCGGTTGCCCGGTAAACGTGCATATACCCGAGTTTATTACCAAAATCAAAGAGAGGGACTTTGAAGGCGCGTATGAGGTGATTTCGCAAAGCTCGTCTTTGCCCGCTGTCTGCGGAAGAGTTTGCCCGCAGGAAACCCAGTGCGAAAGCAAATGTACTTTGGGTGTTAAATTTGAGCCTGTCGCAATAGGCAGACTTGAAAGATTTGTCGCTGATTATCATAATTCAAAACCTTGCGAAGATGTTGAAAAGCCGCAATCTAACAGTAAAAAAGTCGCCGTTGTGGGTTCAGGTCCATCAGGACTTGCCTGCGCAAGTGATTTGGCTAAAAAGGGCTATAAAGTGACTGTGTTTGAGGCTCTGCACACCGCGGGCGGCGTTCTTGTGTATGGCATACCCGAATTCAGACTTCCCAAAAGGATAGTTGAAAAGGAAGTCGGCGAACTTGAAAAATTCGGCGTTGAAATTAAGACCAACGTTGTTATAGGAAAGACGATAACCATTGACGAGTTGTTTGAAAACGGCTATGAGGCTGTTTTTGTCGGTTCGGGCGCGGGGTTGCCGAGGTTTATGGGAATACGCGGCGAAAGTTTGAAAGGCGTTTATTCCGCAAACGAGTTTTTAACCCGTGCAAACCTTATGAAGGCTTACGATAGTAGGGCGCACACGCCGATTATGCACGCGAAAAAGGTCGCTGTGGTCGGTGGCGGAAATGTTGCCATGGACGCCGCGCGTACTGCGTTGAGGTTGGGCGCGGAGCAGGTTTACATAGTCTACCGCCGCTCTATGGACGAACTCCCTGCAAGAAAAGAAGAGGTCGAACACGCGCAGGAAGAGGGTATTCGGTTTGAAATTTTAAGAAATCCCGTTGAAATTTTGGGATATAACAATCCCAAAGATAAGCGCGATCCAAAAAACGGATTTGTCACTGGAATTAAAGTTATAAAATGCGAACTCGGCGAACCCGATGAAAAGGCAAGACGCCGCCCCGTTGAAATTCAGGGCAGCGAATACGTAATCGATGTTGACTGCGTGATTATGGCGATAGGCACAAGTCCCAACCCGCTTATAAAAAATACGACCGCAGGGCTTGAAGTGAACAAGCACGGCGGCATAATAGTAGAAGAGGGTACGGGCAAAACTACGAAAGACGGTGTTTTTGCGGGCGGTGACGCTGTGACGGGCGCGGCAACTGTTATTCTTGCTATGGGCGCGGGAAAAACTGCGGCAAGCGCGATTGACGAATATCTTTCAAAAAAGGTAAAATAATAGTGGTATGAGTATTTCGGTAAATCTTGACAAGGCTTTTGAGCGGTCTGAAAAAATCAACGTCTATAACGAGGGCGCGATAGCGGAGTATCTTTGCGGAAGTAATCAGTATAATAAAATTCTCGCATGCTGGAACGATATGATAAGTACCGCGCACATTATGCCCGCTTTCGGCGTAAGTCTTAACGACCTAACTTCAAAAGCAATTCAAAGCGGACTTTGGGTTGAGTTTGATTTCGGGCAACAGCTTGAAAGCGGTGAAATGATTTATGAAAAACTGCTTATCCAGGTTGCAAAAGGATTTAGCGGCTTCAATCTGATAAGATATAATTCAGTCGGCGGATACGATGGTAGATGCTTTTACTATGACTTAAACGGTAAGAATATGGATGAATTGTATGACTTATTGCTTAAATTTTAAGTTTTAAAAAGTACTATGCCAGACGTAAATAGCGTATTTTAACTCTAAAACACAAAAAAAGCGGGTCATTTGACCCGCTTTTATGTGTTTTTTACTTCGTATTTTCGGTTAACGATTTTTTGTAAGCAACGATTGCCTTTGACAGTTGGTCGGGGCAAGAGGTGTTGTTTTTGCACTTGATACCCGCAAGCAGAGATTCAACTTCGTCAATCGTTCTGCCTTCAACCAGCTTGCTAACGCCTTGCAAATTTCCGCTGCACCCGCCGATAAACTTCACTCCGTGCAGTTTGTTCTGCTCATCGACTTCAAATATAATTTGTCTTGAGCAAGTTCCCGATGTTGTATAAGTAAACATATTTTTCCTCCTAATCGCAAAGATTTTCGTAGATAACCGAATAAACGTCGGCGGCTTTTTCTTCCCATTTTTTATATATAGCTTTCGCCGTCTTTTTGTCGGGTACTACGAATTTAAGTTCTAAAATCGTCTGGACAGGCGATAAAATTTTTAAAGCAACGGTGTAGGTGCCGTCCATGTTCTGGAAGTAGTCCGAACGGCATTCCTGTCTGTTTCTGTAACGCGCGCTGTTCTTTTTGATAAATATCGAAATTTCTTCCCTGACGCTTTTGGGGATATTTATATAAAAGTTTGCAAGCGTTTCTCTGCCGTCCGGGGTAAGTGCGTACAGCGTGTCCTCGTCCTCGTTGACAATACATATAAAATTATCGTCAATGAGCTTATGAAGTACGTTTACGCAATCCATATAACCCATCCAACTGTTTGAAGAGGAGCACATATCAACGATAGTTCTCTCGGACAGGGCGCTTTCCATTTTGTCAAAAACGAAAAGTATTATTAATTTGTTGATAGAAGTTTCGCCGGTGTTCAACATAATAGTGCTCAAATCTACAAAAAGTGTAAAAGTCTTTAATATTATACATAATATTTCTCTTAAAATCAAGATATTTGCCTAAAAATAATTTAATTTTAAAATAATCTGTGATATAATAACCCTGTAAAGCATAATTTAGGTGGTGTATGGAAAACACAAAAGAACAAGTTTTAACCTTTTTGGAAAAGTGCGAAGAACTTAGAAAATGCAAATTTATAATGGCAACCACAAAAATAAAGGATCTGTTGAAGTGCATTGTCAACAGTCCCGAGTTATACAGGTTATTTGACGGCGTGACAAAAGACTTTGACTATTTGCAAGAAAAAGCAAGGTGTCTTATCGTTGCCGATGACGGCTATATAAATAAGAGCAAAGTTGTTTTGCCGCAGACGGTGGGACACAGGCTTGCTTTCATTTTCTGTCTTTTGGTCGAGTTTGACAGAGACACGCTGAATTTTAATGAGTTTTTGCAGGTTTATTACCCCGAGGACGGAAGTTATTTTGCAAGCTATATGGCTTTTTGCAATACGGTAATCGTCAGTCTCGAAGAGTTGATTCAGGAAGTTTTTAATGAAGTCATTGAATCGAATGACGAAGATTATGAACGTAAAATCACGGCAAATCCTTCGCGTTCAAAGCTATATTCCGAAATTTCGCTTGCTATTGAGGCTGAAAAACATTACCTTTGTCGGACTTCTGTTCCTAAGGAAGAAAAGGAAGGCGGCTGTAAAATGCTGAACGAGCTTTTGTTTGCCGTAAAGTCCGGAAATGAAAATCTGATAGACGCGCTTATATGCGGATATAACTACTTTGTGCTTTACAACGGTTGCGTAAGTGACGGCATAGCTTCGCTTATAGATATGCTGGCGGAATTTGAAGCTGTATTATGAAATTTTTTGAAAAGAAAATCAAATCGCAGACAGTTTACAGTGGTAAAGTCGTAACTTTGGAAGTGGACGATGTTTTATTGCCCAACGGAAAATGCAGCGTGCGGGAGTGCGTAAGGCACAGCGGCGGTGCTGCGGTTCTTCTTGTCAAGGACGGCAAAGTGTTGCTTGTAAAGCAGTTCAGATACCCATACGACAAGGAGATTTACGAAATACCCGCAGGCAAACTGAACAGGGGCGAGGACCCATTAAATGCTGCCGAGCGCGAGCTTGAAGAGGAGACGGGTTTTCGCGCAAAGCTTGTACATTTATTAGACGTTTATCCCAGTCCTGGTTATACGGACGAGATTATCCATATTTATTTTGCAAACGATATTTGCAACGGGACACAGCATCCTGATGAGGATGAATTTATTTCTCACGAGTTTGTTGATTTTGCCGAAGTTGTAAAAATGATTGAGCGGGGCGAAATTTGCGATTCAAAGACGGTTGCCGCCGTATACAAATATAAAAGCGATAAAAATTTATAAAGTAAAAGAGGTTGCCTTTCGGCAACCTCTTTTTTAAATCGGGATTAGTTACAACCGCCACCACAGCCGTTGTTGCCGTTGCCGCACAACAGATTGG
>JAIDFD010000148.1 GCA_029054485.1 Clostridia bacterium
ATAAAATTCCTTTCGTTATAGCGGGTGCGTTCGGTCTTATTACTGTGTATTCGCTCGGCGGCGGGCACTCGTTTATCGAAGCGGTCTCGGCTGAAAATATAAACGACCTTACCCGCGTGTTCGGGCTGGGGATTGTCGTCAGTCTGTTAATCATAGTCGTTATCCGCTTTATAACGGCGGTGCTTACTATGAGTTGCGGCGTGCCCTGCGGCGTGTTCATTCCTATGCTCGCAATCGGCGCGGGGCTTGGCGCGATTTTATCGCTCGCCTTTCAAAAGGGCGGTATGGGCGCGGAGTATTCCGATTACCTCGTAATAATATGTATGGCGGCATTCTTTACCTGCATAGTAAAAGCTCCCGTTACGGGCGTTGTAATGGTTTTCGAGCTTACGGGGCAGTTTACCAATTTACTTCCCGCGATAATAGGCGTGGTTATAGGCTATCTTGTCGGTATGCTGTTTAAAACCGAGGGCATTTACGAAAAGAACCTCGCCCAGTATATCAAGGACGAAAAAATTTACGACAGCTTTAAAAAGGTGCGCGTAAATATAACAGTTATGCCACACAGCAGGGCGGAAGGAAGCAAGGTGCGTTCAATTATCTGGCCCGCCAACGGACTTGTGGTTGAGCGCGTGACCGCCGAGGGCGAAGTAACCGTTCCGGACGGCGAAACGCGGCTCTGCGCGGGCGACAGACTAACCTTCGAGTGCGAAACGGACAGCGAAAAAGAGCTGAACGATTACCTTAAAGAAATAGTAGGTAAAGACGAAAACGCTGAAAATATTTGACGATTAATATTGACTATATCAGGCTTTTGTTTTATAATATATAGCGTAAAAAAACTTTATAAGGACGATGAAAATGTTAACGAGTATTTGTGGGATTAACTGGGGCGACGAAGGCAAGGGCAGAATGGTTGATTTGCTTTCACGCGACTTTGACGTGGTTTGCCGCTATCAGGGCGGAAACAACGCGGGTCACACCGTAATTAACGAGAGGGGCAAGTTCATTCTGAATTTACTGCCTTCGGGAATACTGCGTGACGACGTCGTAAACGTAATGGGCTGCGGAATGGTTATCGATTTGAAACACCTCTGCGGCGAGATTGAAAATCTGAGAAAGGCGGGAATTAAAATTTCGCCCGAAAATTTAAAGATAAGCGACAAAGCAATAATCACTATGCCCTACAACGTTTTGCAGGACGTAATGGAAGAGGACAGACTCACCAAAGCCACGGGCAAGCCCTACGGCTCCACCCGCCGCGGCATCGCACCAGTGTATGCCGATAAGTATATGAAAAAGGCTTTCCGCATGGGCGAGCTTTTAAATACCGAGCTTTTGTACAAGCGCGTGCCCGATATAGTGGCGTGGAAAAATATGACCATAAAGGCTTACGGCTTTGAGCCCGTTAAGGTTGAAGAGATAATAGAGTATTTCGAAAAATACGGCAAGCCCCTTGCAGAGTACGTCTGCGACACCGGCGTATTTTTGAATAAAGCAAACGAAAAGGGCAAAAACATTATGTTCGAAGCCCAGCTCGGCGCACTGCGTGATATAGATTACGGCATAGTTCCCTATACCTCGTCGTCCTCAACGATAGCGGCTTACGCTCCTATCGGCGCAGGCGTTCCCAATCTGAAATTATCAAACTCTATCGGCATAATGAAGGCTTATTCGAGCTGCGTCGGCGCGGGTCCTTTCACCTGCGAGTACTTTGGCGAAAAGGCTGAAAAATTACGCGAGGCGGGCGGCGAATACGGCGCGGCAACGGGCAGACCCAGAAGAGTGGGTCCTTTCGACGCGGTGGCTTCGCGCTACGGCATACTCTGTCAGGGCGCGGACGAAATCGCACTCACAAAACTCGATGTTTTGGACGGATACGAAGAGCTTGAAATCTGCACGCATTACGAGCTGAACGGCAAGGTCATTGACGATTTTCCTTTCACCGACGTTTTAGACGAGTGCAAGCCCGTTTTCGAAAAAGTCAAGGGTTGGCACTGTGACATTTCGCACTGCCGCAAAAAGGAAGATTTGCCCAAAGAGGCTTTGGATTACATAAAGCTTCTGGAAAAGCTTTGCGGTTGCAAAATCCGCTACGTTTCGGTCGGCGCAGAGCGCGAAGCTTATGTAAAAATGTATTGATAAACGAAAATAACGGCACGGCAATTTCGTCGTGCTGTTTTTGTTTTTTAGTTGCAAATCGGTTGGATATGTTATATAATAATTTTATGAAATTTTATAAGATGCACGGCGCGGGCAACGACTATATTTATTTCGACTGTATGAAAGAAGAAATAGAAAATCCCGAATGCCTTTCCGTGAAACTTTCGGACAGACACTTCGGCATAGGCGGAGACGGAATAATTTTAATTTGCAAGTCAAACGTTGCCGACTGCAAAATGCGTATGTTCAATGCGGACGGCTCGGAGGGCAAAATGTGCGGCAACGCGGTGCGTTGCGTGGGCAAGCTCGTTCACGATTTGGGCTATGTGAAGGGAAACTTATGCACGGTTGAAACCCTTTCGGGCATAAAGACGCTTACGCTGAATATCGCGGACGGAAAAGCCGTTTCCGCAAAAGTGGATATGGGCGCGGCTGTTTTAGACGGCAAAAAAATTCCATCGGTTTTCAAGGGCGAAAGGGTGGTGAACGCGCCGCTTGACGTGGACGGCGTAAAGTATGGCGTAACCCTCGTTTCAATGGGCAATCCGCACTGCGTGGTGTTTGAGGACCCCGATGAAATAGAACTTGAAAAAATCGGCGTAAAATTTGAAAACCACCCCGCTTTTCCAGACAGAATAAATACCGAGTTTGTCAAGGTTTTGGCGCCTGATAAGATAAAAATGCGCGTGTGGGAGAGGGGCAGCGGCGAAACGCTCGCCTGCGGCACGGGCGCGTGCGCTTCGGTCGTTGCGTGCTGTTTAAACGGCTTTTGCAAAAAGGGCGAAGAAGTCACCGTATGCTTAAAGGGCGGCGAGCTGAAAATAGTCTACACTGATAAGACGGTAACGATGACCGGCCCCGCTGAACTGGTTTTCACGGGCGAAATAGAAATTTAAGGTAAAATAAAACTTAGTTGCGGTAAACTTGATTTTACCGGTTTAGTGTGATAGAATAGAAAAGATTATAATTCAAAGGAAAACGGTTTATGACAAAGTACATTTTCGTAACAGGCGGCGTAGTTTCGGGTTTAGGTAAAGGCATTACCGCCGCGTCGCTCGGCAGACTTTTAAAGTGCAGGGGGTATAAGGTCGCTTCGCAAAAGCTTGACCCCTATATCAATATCGACCCCGGCACAATGAGCCCCTATCAGCACGGTGAAGTGTTCGTCACGGACGACGGCGCGGAAACCGACCTCGATTTGGGTCATTACGAGCGTTTTATCGACGAAAATTTAAACAAATTCTCAAACCTCACCACGGGCAAGGTTTACTGGAACGTTCTCAACAAGGAGCGCAACGGCGAGTACCTCGGTCAGACGGTGCAGGTAATTCCCCACGTCACCAACGAGATAAAGTCCTTTATCTACAACGTTGGAAAGACCTCGGGCGCGGAGGTTGTCATTACCGAAATCGGCGGCACTATCGGCGATATCGAAAGTCAGCCCTTTATCGAGGCGATTAGACAGGTTGCGCGTGAGGTCGGCAGGGACAACTGCTGTTTTATCCACGTCACGCTCGTTCCCTATATTTCGGGCTCGGAAGAGTTCAAATCCAAGCCCACCCAGCACTCGGTAAAAGAGTTGCAGGGAATGGGAATTAATCCCGACATTATCATTCCGCGCGTGGACGCGCCTATGCCCGAAGAAATCAAGGCTAAAATCGCAATGTTCTGCAACGTGGAGCCCGAGTGCTGTATCGAAAATATGACTCTGCCCGTTTTGTACGAGTGTCCCATTATGCTCGAAGAGAGTAGGTTTTCCGAAATCGTCTGCAAACGGTTGAAACTCGACCCCGGCGTAATCGATTTGACTGAGTGGAACAAAATGCTCGGACGTATAAAGGCGCGCGACAAGGTCGTAAAAATCGCCCTCTGCGGAAAGTACGTTCAGCTCCACGACGCCTATCTGTCCGTAGCGGAATCGCTCGCGCACGCGGGCTATGAAAATTCCGCCAAGGTTGAAATCGAGTGGATTGACACAGAAGAGATTGAAAAGGGCAACCTTAAAAAGATTTTTGCGGGTATCGACGGAATTATCGTCCCCGGAGGCTTCGGCACCCGTGGTGTTGAAGGAAAAATTCTTGCCGCAAAATACGCCCGCGAGAATAATATTCCCTACTTCGGCATATGTCTTGGTATGCAGACAGCGGTTATCGAATACGCGCGGAACGTACTGGGATTAAAGGACGCAAACTCGTCTGAGTTCAACCCCGAATCCAAAAATTGCGTAATCGACCTTATGCCTGACCAGCACGGCGTTAAAATGGGCGGCACGATGCGCCTCGGAGCGTACCCCTGCAAGGTGATAGGAAATATTATGAAAACGGCTTACGGCGAGGATATCGTTTCCGAACGCCACCGCCACAGATACGAGTTCAACAACGATTACAGAGAGCAAATAGAAAAAGCGGGTATGGTAATCGCGGGTACTTCCCCCGACGGAAGCTTGGTTGAGGCTGTTGAAATTCCCGCAAACGATTTCTATATAGGCGTGCAGTTCCACCCCGAGTTTAAGTCGCGTCCGCAGAACGCGCACCCCATATTCCGCGAATTTATCAAGTACGCGGTAAAATATAAAAGCAAAAAAAAGTAGGATACAATGAATTTTAATACAAACTTTAACGATATAGCCGAAAATTATCTGTTTGCCGAAGTTGCGGACAGAGTGGCGGCTTACACGAAAGCGCACCCCGATAAAAAGATTTTAAAACTTGGCATAGGCGACGTAACTCTGCCGCTCGCGCCCGAGGTTATAAAGGCGCTTCATTCCGCGGTGGACGATATGTCAAACGCCGCAACCTTCAAGGGCTACGGTCCTTACGAGGGTTACGATTTTCTGCGTAAAAATATTGCGGACTACTACAAGTTAAACGGCGTTGATTTAGAGCTTTCCGAAATTTTCGTTTCAGACGGCGCGAAGTCCGACCTTGGAAATATCCTCGATATTTTTTCAAAGGATAACAAGGTTTTGGTACCCGACCCCGTTTATCCCGTATACGTTGATACAAACCTTATGGCGGGCAGAAAGGTTGCCTTTATGGACGCAACAGCTGAAAACGGCTTTTTGCCAATGCCCGATAAAAAGACGGACGCGGATATAATTTATCTTTGTTCGCCCAACAACCCCACTGGCGCGGCGTACACAAAAGCACAGCTTAAAGAGTGGGTTGACTACGCAAACAAGAGGGGCGCGGTAATTTTGTACGATGCGGCTTACGAGTGCTTTATCTCGGACGACAATCTCGCCCGCTCCATTTTTCAGATAGAGGGCGCAAAGACCTGCGCGATAGAGTTTTGTTCATTTTCAAAGACGGCGGGCTTTACCGGTACGCGTTGCGGCTATACCGTAATTCCGCACGGGTTAAATAAGGACGGTTTATTTGCAAACAAGCTCTGGTTCAGACGGCAGGCGACCAAGTTCAACGGCGTGCCGTACATAGTGCAAAAGGGCGCGGCGGCGGTGTTCACCGAGCAGGGCCGCAAAGAAATTTTGCAAAATATCGCATACTACAAGCGCAACGCAAAGATAATTGCGGAGTGCATGGACAGATTGAATATCTGGTACACGGGCGGCACTAACTCGCCCTATATCTGGTTGAAGTGCCCGAACGGTATGAAGAGCTGGGAATTTTTCGACTTTCTTTTAAACGAGGCTCAGGTTGTGGGAACGCCCGGCGCGGGCTTCGGCAAAAACGGCGAAGGCTTTTTCCGCCTGACTGCATTCGGCAGTGAAGAGGTTACAAAGCAAGCCGTAGAAAGAATCGAAAAACTTTTAAAAAATTAACGGTGTTAAATGTCAGAAAATTTTAAAAGGGGCGCGGGCGTTTTATGCCATATCTCGTCCCTTCCAAATAAATACGGAATAGGCTCTCTTGGCAAGGAAGCTTACGAATTTGCCGACCTGTTGCAAAAATCGCACGTCAAGTACTGGCAGATTTTGCCCCTTACGCAGACGGGCTTCGGCGACAGCCCCTACCAGTCGGTATGCTGTAACTCGGGCAATCCCTATTTTATCGATTTGGAAAGTCTGAAAGAAGAGGGGCTTATCGACGCGGAAGAATTGCAGTCGGCGGAAGCACCCGCAGGTAAAACGGACTACGCCGCGCTGTATAATACGAGATACAAAATTCTTCGCCTTGCCTATGCGCGTTTTAACTTAAAGGACGCGGAATTTGCCGACTTCGTTGAAAATGGCGGGTATGAAGATTATGCGCTGTTTATGTCGCTCAAAGAGCGTTTCGGCGGAACGTTCGATGAGTTCCCCGAAGCGTACAAGCACAAGGAAAACCTTGCAATGTACGAGTTTAAACAGTCGGTCTATAAAAGCGATTATCTTTTCTGGCAGTTCGTCCAGTTTATGTTCGCAAAGCAGTGGAAAAAGTTCAAAGCTTACGTCAACTCTTTGGGTATAAAAATTATCGGCGATTTGCCTTTGTACGTTGCGTATGACTCATCGGACGTCTGGGGACATCCCGAGTTTTTCCGCCTCGACGAGGATTTGAAGCCTGTCGCGGTTGCGGGTGTTCCGCCCGACTATTTTTCCCAAAAAGGTCAGCTTTGGGGTAACCCGCTCTATGACTGGGACGCGCTTTCGGCGGCTAATTACGACTGGTGGATAGAGCGTATTCAGAAGGCGGCGGAGCTTTACGATGTAATCCGCATAGACCACTTCCGCGGTTTGGACAGGTACTACGCAATTCCCGCGGATGCGGAAACGGCGGAAGAGGGCGTTTGGCTTCCCGGTCCCGGTATGCGCCTTTTCAACGAGATAAGAAGAAGGCTTGGCGAGCTTGAAATTATCGCCGAGGACTTGGGAATACTTGACGCGGGCGTACACAAACTGCGCGCAAGAACGGGTTTTCCCGGAATGAAGATTTTGCAGTTTGCGTTCGACGGCTCGGACGGCAATCCTTACCTTCCAAAAAACATAGAAGAAAATTCGGTTGTTTACACGGGCACGCACGACAACGATACCACGCTCGGCTTTATAAACGCTATGTCGGACGAGGAGTTCAAGCAGTTCAAGACTATGCTCCGTGCGGCGCTTGCAAGCGTGAAAGCGGTGTTCCCTATGGTATCGCGCGAGGACGCGGTGCTTGCTCTGAACGCTTGCGCACTGGCTTCAAAAGCGCGTTTGGCGGTAATACCCGTGCAGGATATTCTCGTTTTGGGGACCGAGGCGAGAATGAATATTCCGTCCACGGCTATCGGCAACTGGCAGTTCCGCCTTGAAAGTATGCCTGACAGACTGCATACGGCAATTCTCAGAAAAAACATAGACCAGTATAAAAGAAAATAATATTTAAAAAAAGCGGTTTAATTTTGTTGACTAAATTTTTCCGCGGGCATATAATGACAAAGTAATCGGTAGGTGAGGCTACTATTAAGGATACGGGCTGTTGCCGCAAACAATGGAGACATTGTCAGTTGGTTTGAACAGGCTACATCGAAAACAAGGTGTAGCATAACACAGTTTCATTGCCTAATAGAGCTAAAGCTTGAACGTTAGACTTATAAAAAGTTTTTTCTTCACGCATACCTGTCGGTTTGCGTGATTTTTTATTTGTAGGGTCAAATATGGACAGTTATCACAGTTGTAAATTGAATAAACTTTTAAGAAAGCGATATAGTTTTTCGTCCTTTTGCACGGCGTTTTTACGAAAGAGGTAAAAATGCAGGTGCTTGATTTTGGCGCGCGCAACCGTCGTTTTCTTGAAAGAGATTACGGCGGTTTTTTTATGCCCTGAAATAAAAATCAAAAATTCAAAAAATCAAAGGAGGTACACGGTATGGAAGCAACGGACGGTTATCCAAGTATAAAAGACGTAAAGCTAAAAGGTTACGGAATTTCGCACTGTTCCGATAACTGTCGTTGCGGCACGGCCGAAAACCTTTAAACTTTCGTCTTTTATGCTCTTTATGTTCTGAAAATAAAATCGGGAGGTAAATCTATGAAAAAGGAACTTAAAGAAGTAAAGAAAAAGACTCTCGGTGAAAAGTTCACCAAAAAAGTATTAGAAAGCACCCTGAACGCGGAAGTTACCGAAAGGCTGAAATTCGCGTCTACGCACAAGACGGAAAGCATCTATAAAAAATTCAATACAAGCGGGTTCGGACTTTCGCCACTGGAAGTTGAGGAGAGGAGAAAAGAATATGGTGCAAACGTTGTAAAAAGCAAAAAAAATAAATCGGTATTAAAAAGAATTTGCGAGGCGTTTATCAATCCTTTTACCGCGATACTTTTTCTGCTTGCGGTTATATCGGTTTTTACGGACATAGTCTTTGCCGAGCCTGCCGAGCAAAACCCCGCAACCGTAATTATAATTTCGGTTATGGTGATAATTTCGGGACTGCTGCGTTTTATTCAGGACACCCGCTCGGGCAACGCGGCGGCAAAACTCGCCAAAATGGTAAACACGACTGCGGCGGTAGAAAGAAACGATCAGGTGCGTGAAATCCCGCTCGAAGAAATAGTCGTGGGCGATTTGGTTCATCTCTCCGCGGGCGATATAATTCCCGCCGATATGAGAATTATTACCGCAAAAGATTTGTTCGTCAGCCAGTCCGCCCTTACGGGTGAAAGTGCGCCCGTCGAAAAAATCTGCGACACGGTGGACGAACAAAAGGCTGTTACCGATTGCGAAAATCTTGCCTTTATGGGCAGTAACGTTATAAGCGGCAGCGGAATAGGCTTGGTTCTTTCGGTCGGCAACGACACAATGTTCGGCAGTATCGCAAAATCGCTGAGCGGCAAGCCGCACAAAACGAGCTTTGAAAAAGGCATAGGTAAGGTTTCGTGGCTGTTAATACGCTTTATGCTCGTAATGGTACCCGTTGTGTTACTCATCAACGGATTTACCAAAGGCAACTGGATTGAGGCACTTCTTTTTGCCGTTTCGGTCGCGGTTGGACTCACGCCCGAAATGCTGCCTATGATAGTCACCGCCGCGCTCGCAAAAGGCTCGGTCGCTATGAGCAAAAAGAAAGTAATAGTCAAAAATCTCAACGCTATACAAAATCTAGGCGCAATAGATATTCTCTGCACGGATAAGACGGGAACGCTTACGCAGGATAAAGTCCTTCTTGAAAAGCATATGAACGTCCACGGCGACGATGACGACAGAGTTTTGCGCCACGCCTGGCTGAATATCTTCTACCAGACTGGACTGAAAAATTTAATAGATATTGCCGTAATTGATAAGTTCAACGAAATTTTCGGCAACTCCTTGGACGGCGCGTTCAACAAGGTTGACGAAATTCCCTTTGACTTCGAACGCCGCAGAATGAGCGTAATAATTTCGGACGGAAAGGGGAAAGCGCAACTCATAACAAAGGGCGCGGTCGAAGAAATGCTTAAATGCTGTTCGTATGCGGAGTACGACGGAAAAGTAGAGCGGATTTCCAACAAACTGCGCAAATTTATCCTCGATAAAGCGGAAGAGCTGAACACGGGCGGTATGCGCGTGATTGCGGTTGCGCAGAAAAACGTAACCGGCGTCCCCGGCGAATTCAAAGTCGCGGACGAAAGCGATATGGTGCTTATCGGTTATCTGGCATTCCTCGATCCGCCCAAGCCTACAACGGCAAAGGCAATCAAGAGTCTGCAAGAGTACGGCGTTGCAGTTAAAATTCTTACGGGCGACAACGAAAAAGTCACCGCAAGCATATGCAAGCAGGTAGGCCTTGAAGTAAACGAGGTACTGCTCGGCGGCGAAGTGGATAATCTCACCGACGAAGAGCTTGCCGCAAAAGCGGAAACGATAAACGTCTTTGCAAAACTTTCTCCCGCGCAGAAAGCCCGCGTAATCCGCGTACTGCGTGCAAACAAGCACACCGTAGGCTATATGGGCGACGGAATAAACGACGCTATGGCGATGAAAGAATCGGACGTGGGAATTTCTGTAGACACGGCTGTTGATATTGCCAAGGAGTCGGCGGATATAATTCTGCTTGAAAAGGATCTGACAATTCTCAAAGACGGAATAGTAGAGGGAAGAAAGACTTACGCCAATATGATTAAGTACATCAAAATGACGGCGTCATCCAACTTCGGTAATATGTTTTCGGTGCTTGTGGCAAGCGCGTTTTTGCCCTTTATTCCAATGGCGGCAATTCAACTTGTATTGCTCAATCTCATTTACGATATTTCGTGTACGGCAATCCCTTGGGACAACGTAGACAAAGAATTTTTGAAAAAGCCCCGCGCCTGGGAAACGAAGTCTATCGGCTCGTTTATGATATGGCTCGGACCTGTAAGTTCGATTTTCGATATTACGACTTACCTTTTAATGTTCTTCGTGATTTGCCCTCTTGCTTGCGGCGGCAACTTCAACACCCTCGACCCCGCTATGCAGGCGCAGTTTATAGCGGTATTTCAGGCGGGCTGGTTTATTGAGTCAATGTGGAGTCAAACGCTTGTCATTCATATGATAAGAACGCCGCACTTGCCCTTTATCAAGAGCCGCGCGTCACTGCCCATAACGCTTTTGACCTTTGCGGGCATAGCGGTTGCTACGGTAATTCCCTTCACGCCGCTCGGCACGCTTTTGGGACTTGCGCCCGTTCCCGCAATCTACTTTGCGGTCCTTGCAGTAACGATAATCGCTTACATGGCACTTGTAACTCTTGTAAAGATGCTGTACGTAAAACGGCACGGCGAACTTTTATAAAAACAATCAAAAAAAGCGCGGTTTATTCCGCGCTTTTTTTGATGGGAAATTTATTTTGCGAAAAGGCGGGTGCAGAGGACGGTCATATCGTCTGCGACAGTCTGATTGCATCGGGCGAGCGCACCCGCAAGAATTTTGTCGGCGAGGTTCTGCGGATTTAAGGGGTTCAGCCCCTGCAAAAACTCGTATAAATCAGAGTAAGAGGGAAAAGCGGAAGTTATGCCGTCTGACATAAACACGACTATGTCGCCGCTTTTCAGCTGTTCACTGCAAACGTTGGGGCGCAGGTTGTCAAGTATGCCCAAAGGCAGGCTTTGACTTTCAAGCACTTTGATTTCACCCTCGCGCACTATAACTCCTGCGGGCGAGCCGATTTTTACGAAGTCGGCAATTCCCGTATTAAGGTTGACAGCCGCAATATCTATGCAGGTAAACCGTTCGTCTCGGTTAAATGACAAAAGCTTGTTTATCGTCTTTAAAACAGTGCCCTCGGGCATCTCGGCGCGGTAAAAGGCTTCTATGAGCGAAATAGCGGTGGCAGACACCTTTTTCGCGTATTCGCCGCTGCCCATACCGTCTGAAAGTGCCATTAAGAAACTGTGTTCGTTTATGCGTATAACCGAGTGGGTGTCGCCCGAAACGCGTTCGCCGTTCTTTACCGCAAACGCAACTCCGAAAGCGGCGTCGAGAGCGGGCGGCGCTCCGAAAACAAGACAGCTTTTTTCGCCGTCATAGTTCAGTCTGTCTTTTAAGACGTACTTTTTGTCCGTGCAGGCAGTAATTATATCGGTAATAAGTTTTACGTTGATTTTTCCGCAGATTACAGCGCAGATTTCCATATCATCGCCGCCAACGTAAAGCTCTGGACAGGAAATTCCGCTCGTTGAAAGCTTGCGCTTAATCTGTTCTTCCAGTGCGGAGTACTCGCTGTAACTTTTACTAAGTTCCACCGCGCAGGCTTTCATAACCTCGGCAACCCCGCGCGCCTGATCGGCGAGTAAAATCCGTCCGCTTTTTGCATTTTCGGCTTCGGTCATATATCTGCGGTATTCAGCTATTACAGAGTTCAGAATAGCTAGTAGGTCGGCAGGCTTCGCGCAGTTTAAAGTGACCTCGCTCGGTAAATCGATAAGATTTACTTTGCCCTTTACACAGCCTGTGTCAATCAGTTTTTTAAACCCTGCGTAAACGTTCGTTGAAGCGCATTTTTTAGCGCGGGCGCAATTTTTACAGCACTTGTCACGCAAATCCGCAAGCATTCTTGCACGCGCGCCTCCGTCGTTCACGTCCTCGTCCAAAGCGTTGAACGCGCACTCTATTTCGCGGAAAACTTCGGATATGCGGTAAAGCTTTTCACCCGTGCGCCTGCGGTTTCTTTCCACGGCGGTGTCGGGCAAAACTTCTTTGACAAGCAGAGAATTTTTCAGCTTCGTGAAAAACGAGGCGGGAGGAATTGCGGGCAAGGTCATAAAAACAAGAAGAATAATCACGCGGAACACAATAAGTCCGGCGGAGCAGGCGAATCCGCCCGTGAAGTACATATAAACGGTTGTCGCCGCCAAAGTTACTATACTCGGAAACACCCTGCCCGCGTTTGAAAAAAGTAGCGCGAGTACCGCGCCCGAAATATATACGGTTAGGGGCATTGGCGAAAGATTGACGACCGCGGGCGGCAGCGCCGCAACAAGGGCGGCAATGATGGCTGCGGGCGAGCGGGCAAGCCTTACGCAGAAAACTATGAGCCCCGCGGCAAACGCGGTGTATACGAAAACGCCCGTAAGGTTGTAAAACCCTGTGCCTGCGGCGGCATAGACTACCGCACAGCAGACAAGCTCGTCCTCTTTAAGACGGCATCTGTACACGCGGTACATAACGGCGTATACCGTTTTAAAACAGAAGAATGAAAAGACCACCGTTGCGGCGGCGGCAACCGCTTTTAAGGCGTATTCGTTGTCGATAATTTCTAACGCGCTGACGCCCTTCCACGGCGCAAAAGCTATGTATAAGGAGAGCGCGATTGCGATATACGCAATTCCCTCAAACTTGATTTTGCGGTTGGTGCGCCTGTACAAAAAAGTCACCGCGCACAAAAAACCGCCCTCGAACAGACTTAAAAGAGTCATAATCCAGTTGAGGTGGACGGCGGAAGCGGCAATGTACAAAAGAGGAGTCGCGATAATATTCGTGCCGCAGAGCAGCATTGCAAAATAAAGACCGATTGACAGCGGAACGCCGTCTATAGCCTTGTTCATTAAAACGAGTGCCGCCGTATAGACGGCGTACATTATTACGCTTTTTAAATTGATTTTCAGGGGCATAAACCCATTGTATACCGCATTATGTTAAATAATTTGTCTTTTAATAAACTAATATGTAAAAAAGGGTAAATTCCGCGCCGCGGATAAATAAATTAAACGGTAAACGGTGATAATATTAAAAAGAAGTATAAAAAATTAATTATACCGTTTGACTTAATTTGTATTATTGTGT
>JAIDFD010000149.1 GCA_029054485.1 Clostridia bacterium
GTTGTGGTGACTGAAGGGATACTACATAGCAGAGTGTGTCTCTTCGGAGCCACACTTTTTTTGTTGCAATTTTTTAGACCACGTCATCTGATATCCGCGCATTTGCGGATGCAGAGAACCTCTCTTAAGCTTGCCGCCGCACCAAACGGCGCGGCGGCAGGTTAGGAAGGTGGTAAGGAGGACATTTATGAAAACAAATAAAAGGAAAATCGTAACGGTTATACTATCCGCGCTGTGCGCGGTTTTATTAGCTTGTTCGGTTTGTACTCTGGGCGGCTTATCTTCGCGTACGGCTTTTGCTCTTAAAAGTAGCAACCAAATAGAAATAGGTAACCTTACTCTTAAAAATTACGATTCATCAACAGGTGCTGTGTTTGATTATGCTAAACTTGTTGACCTTTATTCTGCGCTTACCGGGGGAACGGGTAAAACTTTGCAAGCGGTAAAAAATACCATTACAGGTTCTCATTCTACCCAGTATGGTAACTTAGTAAAAGTAACGCTACCCGAATACAAGACAGCAACGGATTTATATGCTCTTAACGACAATAAAAATATTGTAGTAGAACTTGCTGATCAGGAATTTGCCGTATCATTTTTGACAACTGATATGAACGGCGATGTTATTGCAACCCTTTGGATGACCCAGCCATTAAAAGATGTTTCAAAGACGACCACGTTAACAGGCAAGTTTGGTTGGGCAACGGCATCTTCTTATACTGTAGCTGTAACAAACACATCAACAGAAATTTATTCTTCTAACGCGTATTCAACAAGTAACATAAGAATGAATATGCTTAATGCGGGTCCTGCAGACGGAAGCGCGACACAATTTGCTACTGGTTCAGCAAATGCAACTGTAACTTCACTTGCCGGTAGTGTAACCAAAACGCAGCGTCAAGCTAACGTACTTGCTCCTTTTACGCTTGAGAACTCAGCATTGTTAGGCACTAATTATGAAAATAAATCTCTTATTCAGTACATAAGCACACCCTCTCAAGTGGATTATTCATATTACCTTGATACGTCTTATTTTTTTGGATCAACTACTTCTTATATTCTTAATGAAGCATTATCGCAAAAGAACGGTGTGTCTACGCTTTCATCAACAGTCGGTGGGACGAGTACTACATTTTTTGGTACGGGCGCTCACAAGAGTGCATGGTTTAATGCTGGCATTTATAATTACGCTCATAGTAGCGTAAACCATTACAATGATTGGGGTGATGACTATATTTGGCTTCCATCACTTTCTGAAACCGGTTATTCCTCATTAGGTGGATTATGGGGAACTGGGTCAACCGTCACTGGACAAATAAAGTTTAATAGTGAAAGTACTGATGCAACACCAAATTTTACAGGTACGAGTACAGAATGCATATGGTTGCGCTCAGCACATGCTACTACTCCGTACCCGGCGAATATCCTTTCCTCATCTGGAGGGAATAATGCTACTTTTACTTCCGCATCTCTGGCGGTGCGTCCTGCACTGCATTTGAATTTGACACAAGCAGAAAAAGCAAGCGCAATTCCGGTACCCACGGATGTTTCAACTGAATACACCGGTAATTCACAAAATTTGACTACTTTAACTACTTTGCCTGACTGGTATGTTAGCGGGTTTTATGCGGATACAAGCCAAATTAAATTAACTTATAGCGCTTCTTCTGTAATTAACGTAGGTAATTATACTGTATCGGTAGAGATTTTGTCTTCTTGCCCTGCACCGTGGGAGGACAGCGCAAGCAATCTTTCAAAAATACGAACCTTTACGTTTGCTATAACTAAAAAAACTATATCTTACACACTTACCGCGCCAAGTGCCTTGACCTATGACGGAACAACATCGGGAGTAGTAACATCTTCGTACACGGGAGTTATTACAGCGGACACAGGTCAACCAACCGGACCTGATTTGGCAATCTATTACAAGAGTGCGGACGGCTACGGCTACGGTACGGGCACTGACGATGATAGCGGAAGGGGTTTGGGCAGTCAGACCGCGCCGACTTTGGCGGGTCAGTACACGGCAACTGCGGCAGACTTAAACGACTCTACGAGCAACTACGTAATGTCGGGCAGTTCTGTGAATTTTGAAATTAAACCCAAGGGCTTGAACCTGATTAGCGTAGGTACGGGAACCAAAGTATACAATGGTAGTGCTCAGATTTTTCAGTTGACGGGTAGTTTTAACGCTTCTGAAATGGATATCGTCCGCACCGGATTTACTCTCGACAGTAGCAACAGCTATTCAGACGGAGTGCAGTGGGACCCTGTAAACAACCGTATAACTGCGCAAAATGCAGGTAAGTACGATTTTTCGTTCACGCTTAAAGATACGCGCAATACCTGTTGGCTTCCTTATCCTTCTACAGGTACGGCGTACGATGTGGCGGCAAAGACTGTCAATCTTGAAATAACGCAGTTTGATATAAGTAACAATATTTCGCTCGATTCAACTTTGACTACGGGAAATACGGGAACGCAATGGGGCTTGGGCGAACCTGGAAAAATAGTTTTAAGCATCGGCGCACTCGGCGCTGACAGTGTTACGCTGTATTTAGACTATTGTTCGACAAGCGATTTAAATACTCCTTACAGAGCAGGAACAGACGATAGTACACTGTCGCTCGATACTTCGCAAATAGTCAATGTCGATAATTACGTTTTGCGTGCAAGATTGCAAACAAACAGCGACAGTAACTATTCTGCAGATAATGCAAACTATACAATACCAAACGATTACTGGATTTTTAATTTTAATATCGGCGCGGGTGCGGCGAATGTAAAACTTAACTGGACTTATACTGTAGGCGGCGGAATACCGACACCGTTATTCGATGCTTCGGGCTTGAACCAAGTTAAGCTCGAATACAACGGTCAGGCATATGCCTTGGCGGCAACGGTAGATAGCTCGACTTCGTATGCTAAACTCGATACTACGGCGCATACCGGTTACGTCAATGGACTTTACACTGCGCGCAAAGACGGTTCTGCGTGCGATAGGATTTCGGTTGGAACATACGTTACGCGAATAGCTCTCGAAGTTGACTCCGACCACGAGTTTGATGCCGCTCATAGGTTCACCGCAAGCGATGGTACGCGCGGCTGGGTTGAAATTGAGTGGTCGATTGACAAATGCGAGCTTGATTTAGCTAATGCAGAATGGGAGTACTCTTACGACCTTAATACTTGGTATAACTTTAATAATGACGGTAATCCTGAGTACGATGCGGGCGGCGTATATGTAAGAATTAATGAAAGCTATCTTAACGGTTTGGGGCTTGACAGCACCGACCCCGATTCTGTTGCAATTTCTTACAACAATGGCAGTTATGACAGTCAGAATTACGCCTGGTTTATGGAGCCCAAGGGAGTAGGTTATTACGCTTATGCGGAAGTTACCGTAATTGATGATAATTACACAACCGTTTCGGGTACAAATATTCAGAATATACAGCGTCAGTTTGACATAACAGCGCAAAAGATAACCGTAACGTGGAGTTCGACTGGACTTTCGTTCTCGACTCTTGATGGCACAAGCGATACTTATGGAATCTCTAAGGCGGTAGACAAAAACGGTAATGACTGTTCAAGTTTATTCACCTACGAGTTCACTTTCACCAATGCGGCAGGAACGCTTTACGGTCCTATGACCCTTGCGGACGCGCAGACTTTCTTCGCGGCGAACGCAAGTAATACCAACGTATACTCGGGTACGGTGACGGCAGTTCTTACCAACGCAAACGATTACGTTTTCAACGGTGCTGATAATCACACATTCAACGTTGGCAAGAGCTTGCCCACAATACTTGTAACCGTTACGGGCAGCGGCAGTCAATATAAACACGTAACGTTCGGCTTTACGGCTACATTTAACAATACGTCTTACGCTCAATATCTCAACGTGTCTATTTATAGTTATAACGACTATTATAACGGCGGTTCTGCGCTCATAACCAAACTTGGCAGTGAGTCCACTGATATAGAGCAGTTCTTGAACGCACAGAATGCTGGGAAGTATGTTATCGAAGTAGTGGCTGTGCCCGGTTCAACGGCGGCAAGCTTTGTAATTAAACCCGATGTTATCGATTTTGATATAGCAAAGTGCGAGGTAGTTGCGCCTACAGTTGTAAACGCCGAACAGATAATTTACAAAGCCGGTGATTATTCAATATCAGATTATTTGTCTGGTTTTGATCCCGCTTTAATGGAATTGGATGCACAGCACAGTGATGTAACAGGTAAAACTGCAAAAGATTATACGGTTACGATAAATCTGTTGGATAAAAACAATTATATATTTGTATACCCTACAAGTAGCGAAAGTCCTACGAAGGTGCAGTTAAGAGCGATATTGACCGACAGTACGACTGCTTCAACTAATTCGATGATTTCGGCAGACGGATCCTCGGTAGATATAGGTTGGACGATACAAAAGTTTGTAATCACTGACGATATGTTCAGTCCTACCACAGGCGAACTTAAACTGCCCAGCCAGTTTAATGAAATTCTTGCAAACGAAATGTTGCAGGTTGGATATCAGTATTATGCAGACAAGACGAGCAGTGATCCGATAACTGAACTTAAAGCTGGCGAAAATTATTATGTAGTAGCCAGCCTTGGCGGCGAATGTGCAAGTAACTTTGTATTTGATAATCCAAGCCTTACTTCTGATACGACTTCGCAGAGAGTAACATTTAAGACGCCGCAATCCGGCTTTAGTGCAATGCTTGGGAATCTTAAGAACTTTGTAAATAAAACTTGGTTGGGACTTCCGATTTGGGCTTGGATGCTAATAGGTCTTGCGCTGTTGATACTTTTGATTATTATAATAGTAGTAGCATGCAAGCGCAGGAAGAGTAAGGAAGAGCGCGAGGAAATCAAAGCACGTAAGGATGAGGAAAGACAACGCCGCGAGGAGGAGCGTCAGATGCAGAAAGAAAAGCTTGAAGCGGAACGCGAGCTTGCAAAGGCAAAGCAGGAAGCCGAGCTTGAAAAGATACGCGCACAGGCGGGAATGGGCATGGCAGGCGCAGGTATGGCAACCTGTCTCGTATACACCTCTGAAGCTGCAGACGA
>JAIDFD010000015.1 GCA_029054485.1 Clostridia bacterium
GTGCAGTACAAAACATAAAATCAAGCAAGACGTTGCTTGAAATCAAGATGCGCTTTTTGGGCAAGACGGGAGAAATTTCGCAGTTGCTTAAAAATATGCGCGACGTTCCCCCCGAACAGCGTCCCACTATGGGCAAGGTGTTGAACGCGTTCAGACAGTGGTCGGAAGAGAGATTCGATGAAATTGAAAAGCATATCAAAAAGATAGAGCTTGACAAAAAATACTCCGACGAAAAACTGGACGTGACAATCCCCGGAACCTTTTTGCACGACGGCGCGTTCCACCCCAACACTCTTATAAAAGAGGAACTCGTTTCTATCTTCGCGGGTATGGGCTTTGAAATTTTCGAGGGACCGGAAATAGAGAACGATTATTATAACTTCACCGCGCTGAATACACCCGCCGACCACCCCGCGCGGGATATGCAGGATACCTTTTACATTACCGAGGATTTACTTCTGCGCACGCAGACCTCTGCGGGACAGATAAGGGTTATGGAAAACAAGAAACCGCCCATAAAAATTCTTTCCCCCGGCAAAGTTTACAGAAGCGACGACGATGCGACCCACTCCCCTATGTTCTCGCAGATGGAAGGGCTTGTAGTGGATAAGGGCATTACCCTCTGCGATTTGAAAGGTATGCTGGACGTGTTCGCAAAAAAGATTTTTGGTGAAGACGTAAAGACAAGACTGCGCCCCTCCTACTTCCCTTTCACCGAGCCTTCTGTCGAAGTCGACGTGAGCTGTTTCGAGTGCGGCGGAAAGGGCTGCCGCCTTTGCAAGGGCACGGGCTGGATTGAAGTTCTGGGCGCGGGTATGGTTAACAGGCACGTTTTAGAGGGTTGCGGCATAGACCCCGATGAGTACACGGGCTTTGCATTCGGTATGGGAATAGAGCGAATTGCAATGCTCAAATACGGCATTAACAATATGAAGCTTCTCTTCGAGGGCGACACGCGCTTTTTGAAACAGTTTAAGGATTAAGGAGATAATTTATGATAGCACCTTTAAGTTGGCTTAAAGATTACGTAGATATAGACGTTACTGCGGAAGAGTTGCAAAAAAAGCTTTTCGACTGCGGATTCGAAGTTGAAGAACTTATCGAAGTCGGCAAGGACATTTCGGGCGTCGTCGTGGGCGAAGTTTTAGAATGTGAACCCGTAGAGGGTACGCACTTGCACGTCTGCAAAGTTGACTGCGGCGATAAGGGAATTTTTCAGATTTGCTGCGGCGCGGACAACGTTAAAAAGGGAATTAAAGCCCCCTGCGCTCTTGTAGGCGCGACCGTGTACGCAACGGCAAAAGACCACATTACGGTTGAAGGGGTTATGACCATAAAGAAAGGCAAGCTGCGCGGAATAGAGTCGGACGGTATGCTTTGCTCGGGCGCGGAACTGGGCGTAAACGGAGATATGTTCGATGGCGGCGATTACTGCGGGCTTTTGCTTCTTCCGAAAGATTGCAAAAACGGCGAGGACGTAAAACCCGTGCTTGGGCTTGACGACTACGTTTTCGATATTGCGGTAACCGCCAACCGCCCCGACTGCCAGTCCATTCTCGGAATTGCGCGCGAGGTTGCGGCGGTGTTGAACAAGCCCGTAAAAGAGCCCGATTACTCTTACACTGCAAAAAAGGGAAACTATCCAGAAATTAAAATTTCCGACCTTGCGCCCGACCTCTGCCCGCGCTATATTGGGCATTACGTCAAGGACGTAAAAATTGCCCCCTCTCCCCGCTGGATTAAAAAGCGGCTTTCATCATGCGGACTGCGTTCAATAAGCAACGTTGTTGACATAACCAACTTTGTTCTGCTTGAACTCGGACAACCTATGCACGCGTTTGATTTAAGAACGCTCGACGGCAGAGAAGTAATTGTTCGCCGCGCGAAAGACGGCGAGAAAATAAAGACGCTCGACGGCAATGAGTTTAAACTTTCAAGCGAAAACCTCGTTATCTGCGATGGCAAAAAACCGAGCGCGCTTGCGGGCGTTATGGGCGGACTTGACAGCGAAATAAAAGACGATACTTCAGAAGTACTTTTCGAGGCGGCGAAATTCGCGCGCGACAGCGTGAGAAAGACCGCAAGGGCTTTGGGACAGCATACCGACTCTTCCGCGCTGTTTGAAAAGGGCGTGAACGAATACACTACCGAAAAGGCTATGTGCCGCGCGTTGAACCTCATCGAAAAGCTCGGCTGCGGCACGGTTACCGATTTGCATATCGACGTAACCACCAAAAACTCTAATTTAACCGCAAAGAAAATGACGGTTGAAGTCGATAAGATAAACGCGCTTTTGGGCATAACCGTTCCCACAGAAAAAATGGTTGAAATTTTGAAGAGCCTTTGTTTCGGCGTAAAGCTTTCAGGCGGAAAGCTTGACCTTGTAGTTCCCCGCTGGCGCGAGGATATAGACGGTTTCCCCGATATTGCCGAAGAGGTCATAAGGCTGTACGGCTACGACCACGTTCACAGCACCTTTCTGCCCACCGCGCTTATAACCAACGGCGGCTACAACGACGAGCAGAAAGCCGAAAACAAGTTGAAGCGCAAGCTGGTTGAAAAAGGTATGTACGAAATTTCAACCTACTCCTTCTACTCGGCGAAAGACTTGGATATGCTCCATATCCCCGCCGACGCGAAAGAGAGAAAGGCGATAAAAATCCGCAACCCCATAAGCGAAGAACTTTCGATTATGCGCACGACTATGGCTCCCTCGATGCTGAACGTTATCGTCAGAAATTTAAGGCGTGGAAATATGGAAGGCAAGCTGTTTGAACTTGCAAAGATTTATCTTCCCGAAGAGTTACCCTTAAAAACCTTCCCCGAGGAAAGGGCAACCCTCTGCCTCGGTTCGTTCGGCAAAACGAGCTTTTGGGATTTGAAAGGAATTTGCGAAAATATCGCAAACACGCTGAACACCGCGTTTGAATATGCCCCTTGCGAAAAGCCTTTTCTGCAACCCGGTAAGACTGCGGAAATTACCTGCGAGGGTAAATATATAGGCTATGTCGGCGTGCTTGCACCTACTGTATGCGAAGAGCTTGCAATAGACCGCACGGTGGTTTTAGCGGAGCTTGACTACGCAGAACTTAAAAGCCATGCAAAGCCGTTCAGATACAAGCCTATCCCCAAATTTCCCGAGGTTACACGCGACCTTGCTCTTCTCTGCGGAAAAGAGATAACCTGCGGCGAGATAAAGAAAGAAATTTACGCCGCTTGTAAATACGTTTCTTCCGTAATTCTCTTCGACGTTTACGAGGGTACACAGGTTGACGAGGGCAAAAAGAGTATGGCGTTTAACCTGACCTTTACCCCCAAGGACGAGCCTATCGAGGACAAAGTTGACGGTTACGTCAAGAAAATTTTAAGCAATCTTAAATACAAACTGAACATCGAATTGAGATAAGAAAATCCCGCCTCACGGCGGGATTTTTTAATTTTACTTTTGGGGGACGAGGGCGGCACCGTAGCCTGCAAGCGAGGCTTGAAGATAGGTGTCGGGGATTTTTCCCGTTATAACGCTTTCGCAGATAAGCACCTCTATCGTAGAGGCGAGATTGGTTGACTTAGACGGCATTATAATTGAAATATCCGAGACAATTTCAAGATACAGCGAGTGCTTGGTCTGGTTTATACCCGCGTCGACGAACTTCGAAACAAAGCGGCACTCAACGTTGCTTATCGGGATTATTTTCAGATTGATTTTCTGCCCGAAACCCGCAAGAGCTTCTATTCCCGTAAGCGCGCCTATCGGCACAAGAATTCCCTCCTGACTCATCTTGTTCAGGTTTTCTTGCGAAAGGTACGCGGTATCCCTTGCTATTCTGTTTATTTTAAGAGAATCGGTTGTAATAGAAGTTACGTTGCCGCTTTCATCGCGCTCGATAGTAATTAAATCTTCGTAGCGCATAGTGTCGTTAAGCGTGTAGTAGATTGCATCGTTGACCGCAACAGTGGTTACCGAGCGGATAGTCGCTTCGCTTATCGAAATAAGCACGCGCGTGACGTTGCGCTGAAAATATACGAGGGTGGCAATAACGAACAGGCAAATAAAAATAACAAGAATTTTAAACCGTCTGAACTTTTTGTTTTTTTTCGCCTTCATACAATATTTTATTTTGCAAAAGGCTTGTTTATGTTTTTAACAAATCGGCGGCGCGGGATTTACCCGCGCCGCCTTAAATCAGTTGCGTTTTGTTTTTGATTTGAATATCAACGCCATCACGAATGAGAAAACGACCGCCGCCGTAACTCCCGCGCTTGCCGCCGCAAGCGAGCCGGTTATCGCCTGAAAAAAGCCCTGCTCCGCTCCACGCATTGCGCCGTTTGCCAAAAGGTATCCGAAACCCGAAATGGGAACGGTCGCGCCTGCGCCCGCAAACTCAACCAACGGCTGGTAAACGCCTATCGCGGTAAGCACCACACCCGCAAGCATAAAGTAAACGAGAATTTTTCCCGCGGTTAAGTCGGTAAAGTTGATTATTATCTGCGCGATTAAGCAGATTGCACCGCCTACCGCAAAAGCCTTTAAGTAAGCCAAAAATATAAATAAAATTTCCTGTCCCATATCAATACTCCAACTCCACCGCGTGGCTTATGCAGGGAATTGACTCACCCTGCCCCGATGATACCGTTGAAAGAAGCGCGCCCGTTGCGGCGAAAAGTATTCTCTTATAAAGCCCAGAACTCATTTTTGAAAGCACATAGGAATTCAGCACCACCGCCGAACAGCCCGCGCCGCTACCGCCCTGAAACTCGTCCTCGATAACCTTGTAAATTATCTCGCCGCAGTCAACGTGTCTGTCTGCGATGTCATAGCCTTTTTCCCAAGTCAGGTCCTTGACTATTCTGCTACCGAGCGCACCAAGGTCGCCCGTCAAAATCATATCGTAATCATCGGGCGTAGTGTCCGTATCTCTGAAATGGCGCATAATGGTGTCAGCCGCCGCAGGCGCCATTGCCGCGCCCATATTGTTTACGTCCGTGACTCCCAAATCGCAGACCCTACCCATTGTTGCACTGGTGATTTTTACGCCCTCTTTGGCGTTGGTAATTACGCAGCCGCCCGCGCCCGTTACCGTCCACTGCGACTGCGGTGGTCTGGTCGTTCCCTGCTCCAAGGGATAACGGTACTGTCTTTCAGCCGAGGCAAAGTGACTGCCCGTTGCCGCAACAGCACGGTTGACGTAGCCCGCGTTCACCATCATAGCAGCAAGCATCATACTCTCGCTCATTGTAGAACAAGCCGAGTAAACGCCTACAAACGGAAAATCGTAATCGCGTGCGGAAAAGCTTGCGGAAATTATCTGGTTTAAAAGGTCGCCGGAAATAAGCACGTCTATGTCCGTTTCCTTAAAGCCGCCCTTTTCTATCGCAAGCGCAATGGCGTTAGTCAGCATTTTGCACTCCGCCTTTTCAAAGGTGCTTTCCTCGTACATATCATCGTCAAGGGTAATATCGGCGTATCCGCCTATTACGCCCACCTTTTCCTTTGAACCGCATATAGCGGCATAGCCCGAAATCCTCGGTTTGTTTTTAAAAAATACCGTATTGCCTTTTTTCATACTGATTAATTAAAGTTTTTTTAAAATTATATAAATAAATAAATCAAGCCTACAAGCACGCCCGAGAAAACGCCGAATACGATTATCGCGCCCGCAACAGTAAACATTTTTGCCGCCATACCGTATATCCAGCCCTCGGTTTTAAACTCGATTGCAGGGGACGCAACGCTGTTTGCAAAGCCGGTTATAGGCACGATTGAGCCCGCGCCCGCGTGACGTCCTATTCTGTCGTAAACGCCGAAGCCTGTCAGAAGTGTGCCCAGAAAAATCAGAATCATAGACGTACAGCCCGCAAGCTCATCGCCCGCAAGTCCTGCGTATTCGAGCATAAATCGAATGAATTGTCCTATGCAACATATTAGACCGCCCACGCCGAACGCCGAAAGGCAGTTTTTAAAATGCTTTGTCGGCGGGTCCTGAGTTTTTACATAAGTTAAATAATTTTCGTTACGGTTTTTACTTGCCCTGCCTGTCATTTTTCACGAACTCCTGCTTACCGCTTTTAATAAAACTTTCGCGCTCGTCGCGGCGCGATAAATCGTATTCCTTTCTCATCTCCTGTACATCCTGTCGTTGAAATAGAGGGTTACCTTTTCGGGAAAAACGTGCGACATAATGCGGTACGCCGAATTTTTGAAACCGCTTGCCCTTATTATGGGCGGCTTGTCCTTGTAGAGAATTTCGCAGATGTCCTCGGCAACCTCCGCAGGCGACATACCCGTCTGCTCCATATCCGCAAGCGCGGCGACCGCCTTATTCAGGCTTTGGGCATAGGTCTTGTTTTCATCGTCTGAATAGACCTTTCTTTTAAAGGTAAAGCCCGTAGCCGTACCACCCGGAAGCATTGCGGAAACCTTTATACCGTAAGGCTTCAACTCGTAATAAGCCTCGCGCACGAGCATTTCGAGCGCGGCTTTGGACGAGGAGTAAAAAGAATCGTATAAAATGGGCACCTCGCCGCCGATAGAGCCGACCAGCACTATTCTTCCGCCGCGGTCTTTCATAAATGGAATGACCGCCTGCATAGCTTTCAACGCGCCGAAAAAGTTGACATCGAAAAGATAGCGGTAATCGCTCTCTTTTGCGTATTCTATGGGCGCCGCCATAGAAAATCCCGCGCTGTAAATCAGCGCGTCTATGCCGTACTTTTCGCCCACCATAGCTATAACGTCCGAAAGAGTACTGCCTGCCGCAACGTCCGCAATCATATTTTTGATTTTTGCGTTTTTGCAGGGCGTGCGCGAAATGTTGACCACGTTCCAGCCGCGGTTGGCAAGTCTTAAACAGGTTTCACAGCCTATTCCAGAGCTTCCGCCCACAACGACAGCCGTTGATTTTTTCTTATCCATACAGCTATTTTGGGAAGAAACTTAATTAATTATACGCGGCGGGCAAATGAAAATGCGGCGCTTTTGCGCCGCATTTTCAGCCGAAGGCTACGTCTAAAATCATCATAAGGGCAAAGCCGAAAACAACGCCTATAGTCGCCTTGATTTTGCCGCCTGCGAAGGATTCGGGGATAAGCTCCGAGCAGACCACCGCCATCATTGCGCCCGCCGAAAAGGACAGCGCCCACGGAAGTATTCCGTTTGCAAGCGAAACCGCGAGCGCGCCTATAACGCCTGCAACGATTTCTACCGCGCCCGAAAGCTGACCGAGAAAGAATGACTTGAACCTGCCCATACCGTTTGCGCGCAGAGGGAACGCAACGCACATACCTTCGGGAAAGTTTTGTATGCCTATGCCGACCGCAAGCATTATCGCCGCAACCGCTTCCACCGTTGCGCCCGACGCAAGCGCGCCGAACGCAACGCCAACGGCAAGCCCCTCGGGTATGTTGTGTATTGTAACGGCTATGCACATTACCGCACAGCTGCGTTTTTTTGCGTTGCCCGCAAAAAGATGAAGCTTACCGG
The DNA here is from genome assembly GCA_029054485.1 of Clostridia bacterium. Taxonomy (GTDB): domain Bacteria; phylum Bacillota; class Clostridia; order Christensenellales; family Borkfalkiaceae; genus Coproplasma. The sequence continues at coordinate 7,481 of JAIDFD010000015.1, forward strand.
TTACAATATCCGTAACTATAATAAGTAAACCGCCCAGCACGAAACCGCATGTCAACACCAGGTAAGCGAGGTGGTCAAGCATTTCCATTGCGGGCGTTAAAAG
>JAIDFD010000150.1 GCA_029054485.1 Clostridia bacterium
GCTTAAAACTGAGAAAAGCCCCCCAGACCGTAATCGAACAGAGGGTCAAGGCGGCGGCGAATATTTTGGGACTTAACGACGTTTTGTACCGCAAGCCCAAAGTGCTTACCGCAGGACAGAAACAGCGCACGGCGATAGGCAGGGCGATTGTGAGAGAGCCCAAGCTCTATCTCTTCGATGAACCTCTTTCGGGCTTGGACGAAAAGCTGCAAGCCGAGCTTTTGAACGTAATAGTAAATTTGCAGGCGCGAATGGAGGGCACTTTCCTGTACTCCACAAAAAGCGTAGCCGAGGCTATGACGGTCGGCACGAGAATAGTCGTTCTTAAAAACGGTTTCGTCCAGCAAATAGACACGCCCGAAAACTTGTACGACTATCCTGCAAACGCTTACGTTGCGTTTTTAATCGGCTCGCCGACAATTAACTTTATCAATAACGCAAAAATAATCAAAGAGGGAGACGCGGTGTACGCCGCAGAGGGAAATATAAAACTTGCCCTGCCCGAAAATATCGTAAAGAGATTTACATCGCTTAAAGAGTACGAAAATACGGACAAGCAGGTTATTATCGGTATCCGACCCGAGGATATAAAAGTGGGCGGCGAGATAGAAGCGAACGTAATAGGCGAGGGCGCGGGCTATGTTGAAACGGAGGCGGACGGTCACTCGTTCACAATTCCTTCCGACAAGCTGAAAAAGGGCGAAAAGACAAAAATTTCGGTTGACCTTACAAGGCTGTATCTCTTCGACGGCGAAACGAGGCTCACCCTGTTGGACAGGGACGGGGGCTACAAAAAGAACGGCTTTGCCGACTCGGATTTTACTCCCCGCACCTTTAACGAAGAAGAGGAAATCAAAGAAAAACTCAAACCCGGAAAAGACGGCAAGAAGAAAAAATCAAGATAAAATTAAAGACCCCCCTAAATTAAAGGGGGTTTTAAATTTAAAATAATATGGACGTATTTTTAGACGCGCTCAAAGACACCGCTATGGTGTTTCCCTTTTTACTCGTCATATATATATTGATAGAGTTTTTGGAACACCGCACCTCTATCGGGCGCAACCACAAAATTTTACAGGGCAACCTTGCCCCCTTAATCGGTACCGCCACGGGCATTATTCCGCAGTGCGGTTTTTCGGTTATGGCGGCAAAGCTGTACGACAGGGGGCTTATTAAAACGGGCACCCTTTTGGCGGTGTTTCTTGCTACCAGCGACGAGGCGTTTATTATCCTTTTATCAAGCGGAACTCCCGCTAAGGTCATAATGCCTATTATTTTAATTAAGCTTATCGTGGGCGTGGGCTTCGGTTATCTCGTCAATGCAATTCTTTCAAACGAAAAGCTTGCCGAAGCGGGCGCGGAGGAAATACACGCGTATTCCTGCGGGCGTGAACACGAGGGCAAGAGCAATGTAAAAGTATTTTTGGTCGAGCCTTTGTTGCACTCTTTAAAAATCACGCTGTTTCTGTTTTTGGTGAACCTTGCGTTAGGCTATATCATAGAGGCGGTCGGCGAGGATAAGATAAGCTCGCTTATTGTCGGCGGCGCGTATTTTCAGCCCTTGATAACTTCGCTTATAGGCTTGATTCCAAACTGCGCTTCAAGCGTAATTTTAACCGAAACTTATATCCGCGGCGGAATAGCTTTCGGAAGCTGCGTTGCGGGGCTTTGCTGTAACGCGGGCGTGGGGCTTGTAATTCTTTTCAGAAACACAAAAAAGATAAAGAGAAACCTTCTCTTTACCCTTGCTTTGTACCTGATTTCGGCGGCTACGGGGCTTGTGGTCAACTGCATATGTATTCTTTGCGGCTGGTTATAAAAATAGTGCCAAATCAAGGTAAAATGAGTTGACTTGAAATTTTGCATTTGGTATAATTTGTAAGGTTTTTGAAAAAAACTAATACTGCGCAACTGGCGAAGGTGAGGTGAATAGAGATGTCAACGATAAGAGTAGGCGAAAACGAGTCGGTTGAAAGCGCGTTGAGACGCTTCAAAAGAAAATGCTCGCGCGACGGAATAATCGGCGATTTGCGTAAAAAAGAATTCTACGAATCCCCCTCGGTCAAGAGGCGCAAAAAGGCGGAAGCCGCAAGAAAAAGAAATAAGAATTAATTTTAAGGGTCTGTTTCGTGAACAACGAAACAGACCTTTTACAATGAAAAATAAGTCGAGATATGTAATTTTTTGCGAGGAATTTATGGACGATATAAAAATCATGGCACGCGCGGCAAAGCTGCGGTTAAAAACCAATTTTTGGGAAGAATGCAAAAGAAATCTTGACGAGGGCGCGGCGTTTGCGCGCGAGCTTGGACTTAACGAAACAAAGGTGAAGTCAAGCCTTTGCGGAAAAGTTAAAAAGGAAATAAAGGGTGCGCGGGAGGACGGCTTTTATTTAAAGGTGAAAGCTCTTTTAGACGCCGAGGGCGAAGTTTCGGACGCGATAGGCAGGCTGACCGACAAGGAGCTTTACGAAACTTTGTCATATGAAGAAAAACAGCGTTACAATTTAAGCCTTTCGGCTAAATATTTGCAGGCGCTGGAAAGATACAGAAAGGAAAAAGAAATAGGAATATAATTTTAAAGCCCCGTCAAAGGGGCTTTTCCGTTTGTAATTTACCCGCGCTTATGATATAATAAAAAAACAATGGAAAATGTGCTTGAAAGTCTTAACGAAGAACAAATTAAACCGGTAACCGACACCGAGGGCGCGGTGCTGGTGCTTGCGGGTGCGGGTAGCGGCAAGACCCGCGTCTTAACTTCCAGAATAGCTTATATCCTCGGACAGGGCAAGGCAAGCCTTTCGCAGATACTCGCCATTACATTTACCAACAAGGCGGCGGGCGAAATGAAGGAAAGGCTTTATAAAATGCTCGGCGAGGGCGACAGCAAGTGGATTTGTACAATCCACTCTATGTGCGTAAAGATACTTAGGCAGTTCGGCGACAAAGCCGATATTAAGCCCAACTTTTCGATTTACAGCGAAACGGAAAGAAACAATATTATAAAAAAGGTTTTTCAGGAACTCGATTTGGATGAAGAAAGCCTTTTAAAGAGCGCAAAGTACCACATAGGCAACGCCAAAATGCTCGGACTCGACCCCGACCAGTACGGCAGAAAGTACAGCCACGAACACGGTATGGAATATATCGTACTCGCCTATGAAAAGTACGACAACCATTTGAGGGAAAACAACGCGCTTGACTTCGATGATTTGCTCTTGCAGACCCGGCGCCTTTTGAAAAGGGATACCGAAACGCGCGAGTACCTTGCGGACAAGTTCAAGTATATTCTTGTGGACGAGTTTCAGGATACCAACGCGGTGCAGTACGAAATTATCAAGCTTTTATCTTCCGTCCACGGCAATATCTTTGCCGTAGGCGACGACGACCAGTCAATTTACGGCTGGCGCGGCGCGGAGATTGAAAATATTTTGCGCTTCGATAAAGATTTCGAGGGCGCGAAAATTTACAAGCTCGAACGCAATTACCGTTCCACAAAATCCATATTAAAGCTTGCAAACTCGATAATAAAAAACAACTCCGTCCGCCGCGGCAAAACTCTTTGGACACAGTCGGACGACGGCGACAAGCCCCAGTATTTTCAGGCGGAGGAAGAGGCGCACGAAGCGCTTTACGCCGCGCGGATCATAAACGACGGCGTTGCCAAGGGCGAAAAATACTCCGACTTCGCCGTGCTTATGCGCATAAACGCGCTTACCCGCTCATACGAGCAGGAGTTCACGAAATACGGCATACCATACAAGGTTTTCGGCGGCTTCAAGTTCTTCGAGAGAAAGGAAGTCAAGGACGTTTTGGCTTATTTAAGGCTTATTTCCAACCCCTTTGACAGCGAGGCGGTAGAGCGCATTATCAACGTTCCCCGCCGCGGCATTGGCTTAAAGACCGTTCAGACAATGTATGATTACTCGCAAAGTCTGGGACTTTCATTATACGATGCGTGCGTGGACTGCGAACAGCTTGCCTTGACGCGCGGCGCTAAGGATAAGATCAAGGAATTTGTCAATCTTATAAAAGAGTTTATAATTTCAGCCCAGCAAACTCCCGTGAACGAGCTTGTAAAGGAAGTAATCGATCTTTCCGACCTGCGCTCGGCTTACGATGACGGCACGGACGATGGCGACGGTAAATTAGCCAACATTGAAGAATTTATTGCTTCGGTAGACGATTTTTCGCGGCTCAATCCAAACGCTTCGCTCGACGACTATTTACAGCAGATTACCCTTGTTTCGGACACTGATAATATGGACGACGGCGACTACGTTACGATAGCCACCATTCACTCGGTCAAGGGACTGGAATTTAAAAACGTGTTTATCTGCGGGCTTGAGGACGGCATAATTCCGTCGTCGCGCTCGGAGGGCGAGGGCAGGAGCCTCGAAGAGGAGCGCCGCCTTATGTACGTTGCAATTACGCGTGCGGAAAAGCGGCTGTATCTCACCCGCTCCAAATCCCGCTATCTATACGGACACAGAGATCTGACGCGCCCCTCGCGGTTTATTTCAGAGCTATCGTCCGAGCTGGGCGTTCCCGCCTTGCAAACGCCGTACTATTACGCGGGCGGCGGAAAAAAATACGTTACCAATTACGAAAGCGGCGCGGGTGCTACGGGCAGGGCGCTCTATTCCTCGGCAGACGGCTACCAGAGCGATATTCCCGTCCACAGCACGTTTAAGCCTGCGTTCGGCTCGCCATTGGGCGGCGCGAAAAATACGGGTACGAAAAACTACACGGTCGGTATGCGCGTGCGCCACGCCAAATTCGGCGTGGGTATGATAATCGCGGTTAAAAACGGCGGCACGGTCATAAACGTTGCGTTCGACGGGCAGGGGATTAAGGAACTGTCGGCGAACTTAGCTCCTTTGGAAATAATATAAGGTACATATATGGACAGAATACGCGAACTTATAACCATATTGAATAAATGGGCTTACGAGTACTACGTTTTGGACAATCCGTCCGTTTCGGACAGGGAATACGACAAGCTGTACGATGAGCTGAAAACCCTCGAAGAGCAGACGGGTAGGGTGGACTTCGATTCTCCGACCAAGAGGGTGGGCGGCGAGCCCGTTAAGGGATTTAACCGCCACGCGCATATTTCGCGGTTGTACAGTCTTGACAAGAGCGTGTCTTACGATGAGCTGGACGCCTTTTTCACGCGCATTAAAAAGAACGTGCCCGACCCGGAATATACGGTAGAGTACAAGTTCGATGGACTTACCATGTGCTTGACTTACGATGGCGGAAAGTTCGTCCGCGCGACCACGCGCGGTAACGGCATCGAGGGCGAGGACGTAACCGCCCAGTGCCTTACGATAAAATCCTTTCCGCTTACAATAAATTATAATGGCACCTTAGAGGTGCAGGGCGAAGCGGTCATAAGACTGAGCGTTTTAGAAGAGTACAACAAGACCGCAAAGGAACAGCTTAAAAACGCGCGAAACGCCGTTGCGGGCGCTATCCGCAACTTGGATCCCAAGGTCACCGCCGAAAGAAAGCCCGAAATTCTTTTTTACAACGTAAACTATATGAGCGAGGGTTTTTTGAAAACCCAGCAGGAGCATTTTGATTTTCTTAAAGAAAACGGTTTCAAAGTTTTCGGGTTTCTGCGCCTTTGCAAGGACGGCGAAGAGGTCAAAGCCGCTATCGAAGAGATCGACGTGGCGCGCAAAAGCCTCGACGTTTTAACGGACGGCGCGGTCGTCAAACTCAACGACTGCACCGCGCGCGAGGGCTTGGGACACACCGATAAATTCCCGCGCTGGGCTATGGCGTACAAGTTTGAAGCGGAGGAAAGCGTAACAACCGTCAAAGACGTAATCTGGCAGGTTGGCAGGACGGGCAAACTGACCCCACTTGCGATAGTCGAACCCGTGGAGCTTGCGGGCGCAACCGTCAGAAAGGCGACCTTGAACAACTACGGCGACGTTATCCGTAAGGACGTAAAGGTGGGCAGTAAGGTTTTAATCCGCCGCTCCAACGAGGTCATACCCGAAATTTTAACCGCGGTCGAACACGCCGAGGGCAGCGTTCCGGTTGTCAAACCCGACTTCTGCCCCGACTGCGGAAGCCGCGTTATAGAAAACGGCGCAAATATTTTTTGCCCCAACAGATTGTGCCGCCCGCGCATTGTCGGCAAAATGGAACACTTCGCGCAGAAGGACGCAATGGATATAGAGGGGCTTTCGGAAGCCACCGCGGGACAGCTTTACGATGTTTTGAAAATAACCAACTGCTCGGCGCTGTACTCGCTTACCGCGGAGGATTTGGGGAAATTAGAGGGCTTTAAGGATAAGAAAATAAGCAACCTTTTGACCGCAATCGAAAAGAGCAAAACCGTTCCGCAGGAAAGATTTTTGTTTGCGCTTGGTATAGACGGCGTGGGCAAGGTTGCGGCAAAGGATTTATCTAAAATTTACGATTTAGACTCTCTTGCGAACGCGTCTGCGGAAGAGCTGACCGAGCTTGAAAACATAGGCGAAATTACCGCGGAAGCGATAGTAAACTGGTTTAAGGACGGCGAAAATTCCGCCGAGGTAAAAAGGCTATTGGACGCGGGCATAACTTTTATAAAGAGGGAAAAAGTTTCGGGCGGAGTTTTTGCGGGGCAGTTCGTAGTGCTTACGGGAACTTTGCAAGACTTTAAGCGGAGCGAGGCGCAAAAGCTTATAGAGGACAACGGCGGCGAGTGCCAAAGCTCGGTCACGGCAAAAACCACATTGGTCGTCGCGGGCGAGGCGGCAGGGTCTAAGCTTGACAAAGCCAAAAAGCTGGGCGTAAAAATAATTGATGAAAACGAGTTTAAAACAATATTGAATATATAATTTTCGGCGTATATATTTTTTTGGCGCGGGGCTTTTTAAGC
>JAIDFD010000151.1 GCA_029054485.1 Clostridia bacterium
GTTTCACCGACAATAAGGTTTATAAACGGCGTCATATCCAAAATCATATTTTTCGTCATAAGTCCCGAAAACACGACTACGAGCGATAAAACGAGCATAGTTATACAAACCGTAACGTTATGCTTTACGCCCGAAAGCGTTGTTTTGAGCGCAAGCGCAAAATTAAGCGGAACTTTCGCCCTTTCAAGCGGAACGTGGTTGCGCTTGAAGTTATGAGTCTGAACGCCCGAACGCAATGCCACTATGGGTTCTATCTTTTTAATTCTACGAGCCGAAAGCCAAACGGCGAGCGCAACAGTGCCGCACAAGATAACAAGCGCAATAATTACAGGCAACGGTAAAAAATGCAATGCATACGGAATTCCCGTCTGTGCAATCATCATTGTGTTAAGGGCAGGAAAAATGCCGTAAGAAAGTCCCGCGCCTGCGATTGACACAATAAGCGTCAGCCCTAAAAACTGCAATAAAAGTGAGAAAATAAGTTGTCTTGACGTATAGCCAACGGCTTTGAGTGCGCCGAGATTTTTAATATTGACCTGTATATAGTTAATGATATTAGATACGATTATTACAAGCGCAATTAAAAGTACGAAAAACGCCATAACACTCATAATTGCCGAGCAAATTCCTTGCGAAACATATCGCGACTGTGCAACTATGTCATAACAGTTGCTTACCATAAGGGTAGACGGAGCGAACTGCGAAACCGTGCTTTTAAAAGCCGCCTCGAAATTTAAGTTGTCCGTCTTATCGTAAAGGCGTATCGAGCATAGCATCGCTTTAAGCGCATATCCGAGTGTTTCAAGCTCTGCATACTTATCTTCCGTAAGGATAATTTCCGTCACAGCGCAATTATGCGAGCCCATCATTACACTGTTCAAAAAACCGCAAACCGTGTATTCAACGGAATGGCTGCCGATAGAAATTTTTACGGTGCTGCCTACTTTTATTTCATCGGATTTGTACAGCATAGGTAGATATATGCCGCTTGAAAGATTGCCGCCTTCTACTATCTCGGCTCTGCCAACGGTTCGCGTCAACGCAGTTTGCTTATCCAAAAAGACAAACCAGCAGTTTGTTTCGCCGCCGTTATAGGAAAACGAGCCCGTCATATTAAGACAGCTGTCCAAAAGGAACTCCGACACGCGGCTGTCCTCTGTTAGCGTCTGCGTTAAAAACTCGCGCATTTCCGCAGTATCTCCGTCTATTGATACGGTCACATGTTCGGCGTTGAGTTTGTCGTGGTATCTGTCGAAGTTGGCTTTATAGTCCATAGACAGCATAAGCCACAGATTTAAGAGCATTGCCGCGATTAGAACAAGAACAATAATTGCCGCGGTCTGACCTTTGCCCTTCCGCATATTAGAGCGGGCGATAAGAAATAACTTTCTCATTTTACCACCCCATATCTTTCAGGAATGCGGAAAGCTTTTCATGCCGGTTCCTATCGCCGTGGACGTATTTGCCTAAATCGCACTCGCCGAGAATAACACCGTCTTTCAAGTAGAGAATACGGTTGCCGCGGCGGGCTGAACGCATATCGTGCGTAACCATTACAACGCTTTGACCTTGCCCGTTAAATTTAGTAAGCGTGTCTAAAACGTCGAGACCGGTTTTGGAATTGAGCGCGCCCGTAGGCTCGTCTGCAAAAAGAATTTCGGGGCTATTTATAAG
>JAIDFD010000152.1 GCA_029054485.1 Clostridia bacterium
CTGAGATGTCTCGTGGGCTCGGAGATGTGTACAAGAGACATGATATAGTAATGTTTATCAACCGTCCCGATGTAAACGCAACCGATGAAGATATTGCTAAAAAGCATATTGTAAAGGGTATGGCGGACCTTATAGTGGCAAAACACAGAAACGGCGGACTTGGCAGGATAAAACTTCGGTTTAAAGGCGAGTATACCAAGTTTGTCAATCCCGAACCCGATGACGGCTTGGTACCTCCCGATGAAGGGCAGAGCGCGCCTCCCGTGAACGAAGAACTGCCTCCAATAAGCGAGGACGACGTTCCTCCCGAAGACGAGGAAATGCCCTTTTAATATGCGCACTGAAATTTTGCCGATAGACGAAAAATCTTTGCGGCTTTCAAAATCGATTATAGACGGCGGAGGCGCGGTAGCCTTTCCGACCGAAACGGTTTACGGTCTCGGTGCAAACGCCTTTGATAATACGGCGGTTGAAAAGGTGTTCGCAATCAAGGGACGCCCCAACGATAACCCGCTTATTGTTCACGTTCATAAGGATTATGACCTGTCGGAGCTGGTTACGGAAATTCCCGAATATGCACAAGCGCTTGCAAAAGCGTATTTGCCCGGTCCTTTGACAATGGTCTATAAAAGCAGAGGAAAGGTGTGTCCCGCAGTTTCCTGCGGACTAGATACTCTTGCCGTCCGCGTTCCGTTACATGATGGCGCGCAGAAGTTTTTAAAGTATCTGAACCTGCCGATTGCGGCGCCGTCTGCAAATATCTCAAAACACGTAAGCCCTGTAACGGCACAACACGTTTTTTTTGACCTGGATGGCAGAATAGAGCTTATTTTAGACGGCGGTAAGTGTAGCGGCGGAATCGAAAGCACAGTCCTTGACTGCACGGGGGAAAAGCCCGTAATTCTGCGTAGCGGACTTGTTACGCGTGAAATGATTGAGGCGGTCGCGGGCAGTTGCGGAGAGTATGTTCTGAAAGAGGGCGAAAAAGCCCGCTCGCCGGGAATGAAATACAAACACTATTCGCCGTCCTGCGATACTAAGCTCTTCCGCTTTGATGAGCTTGAAAAGGCGGTTGATGAGTATAATAAGAGCCGTTCAAAAGGCGTAGAAGCTTATGTCTTGTGTGATGATAAGACGGCTGAACTTGTAAACGTTGACAACGTTTTAAACCTCGGCAAAACGGGGGAACAAATTGCTTCAAATCTCTATGACAAACTGCGTGAAGGCGAAAGGTGCGCTCAACTGATAATTGCTATCGCACCTGAAGAGCATGGCGGAGTTATGAAAGGGGTTATGAATAGATTGATTAAGGCTTGTGGAAATTAGATGAAGAGGAAGAAGATTTTATTTGTCTGCACAGGCAACACTTGCCGCAGTCCTATGGCGGAAGCGTTACTGCGCAGCAAAATAAAAAAAGGTAAAATAAAGTTTTGGGACGTAGCGTCCTGCGGTATTCACGCCGAAATTGGCGGAAAACTCAGTGAAAACAGTCGGCTTGCGCTGGAAGAGGTTGGACTGAGCATGGAAAAATTTGCGCCGCGGCAACTCAATCAAAAACGAATTGCGGCAAGTACGCTGGTTGTATGTATGACGGCGAGCCAAAAGCAAATGCTTGAAAATTGCGGCAATATCGTCTGCATTAAGGATTTTTACGGCGTGGACGTGCCTGATCCGTTTGGCGCGGATTTGGAAGCCTACCGTTTCACGCGCGACATTCTTTCCGAAGCTTGCGATTTTTTAATTAAAAATTATATAAAACCTTATCAGGATTAAAGGAGAAAATATGAAAATAGCTATTGCATGCGACCACGGCGGACTTAATTTAAAGAGAGAAATTATCAAATATCTTACCGAAAATGGTTACGAATATAAAGATTTCGGCACTGACAGTACGGACAGTTGCGACTATCCCGACTTTGCTCTGCCTGCCGCAGAAGCGGTTGCAAGCGGCGAGTGCGACAAGGGTATAGTAGTCTGCTCTACCGGAATAGGCGTTTCAATCGTTGCAAACAAAGTGCCCGGCGTAAGGTGCGCACACTGTCATGACAGCTACTGCGCGGAATTTACCCGTCTGCACAACGATTCCAACGTGCTTGCGCTTGGTGAAAAGGTTGTTGGCGTTGGCTATGCTTTGAAGATAGTTGAAACCTTTTTAAAGACTGAGTTCGAGGGCGGCAGACATCAAAGACGCGTTGATAAAATTTCAGCCATAGAGAAAAAATACTGTAAATAATTGAATTTTTTGGATATTCATATCTTAAATTAATTTCCGTAATCTTGCGCATAATAGTATTA
>JAIDFD010000153.1 GCA_029054485.1 Clostridia bacterium
GAGCTGTTATGCAAACTGGGAGCAGGGCAGAACCGAACCGAATATCGAAATGCTGAGGGCTTTGTGTTGTATCTTCGGCGTGTGCTGTGACGAACTTATAAACGGCGATTTTTAAATATAAAACACGCGCCCAAGGCAAAGCCTTGGGCGCGTGTTTTGTAAACTTAATTGAATTTGTCGCGTTACCCGCGCTTGTCGGTGAGGGTTTCGTCCGAAAATTTATTTTCAACCAGACCGTTTTTGCAAAAAACGAATTTGACTATCGGAAGGAGTGCAACTAACCCGCAACCGATTGCGGGAAAAACCGGTCCCGTAACGCAGAGAACGGGGCAGACGGTCAAAGCAAACAAAACGAAAACCAGCACGCTGCGTTTAGCAGTGTTTTTTATTTTTATCACGGTGGAAAACAAAATATACAGCGCCGCCAGCGCGCATATGCCGATAAAGGTTACGGGGATAATCCCAAGCATAACGCCGAATGCCGTTGCAATACACTTGCCGCCGCGGAAACGGTTGAAAAGCCCGATAGCGTGTCCGAGAGGCGGAGCAACCATAACCAAAGTAATGCCAACGCTGTCCGCCGCCAAAAAAAGGCTCGCAAGAAGAGTGGTGACAAACCCCTTCAAAAGGTCGCAGAGCAGGCAGAGGAAGCCGATTTTCTTGCCGCAATGCTTAAAGACGTTAAACGCTCCCGGATTGTTGTCAACGCTTATTTTGCAAATGTCCTTATTCAAAACTTTTTTGGGGATTAATTCGCAGAACATAACACTGCCCAGCAAAAATCCACCTACGGTCAAAATATACCAATACAAGATTTCCATTTTCAGATACCCGCATTATTTATTATTTGCACGGCGGGAATATTATTTGTTTCAGCCTGCTTTTTTCTGCCGGCTTCGGCAATCATCTGCGCCATTTTTAACATACAATCCTCTTGACGGTAAACTACCGAGCTTTCAAGATACTTGCGTTCGTACTCGGCGCGTTCCTTTGGGTTTTCTATCCAGTAATCGATAACGCGTGCAAGGTCTTTGGGGTTCTTATGCTTGAAAACACATTTGCCGTCTATCGCAAAATCCTTTGTCGCGCTGTTTTCGGAGTCGGAGACGATTGTCATTTTGCCGCACGCTATGCTTTCAAGACATGCAATGCCCTCAAGCTCGTCCACGGCGGGGTGGACGTATAAATCGCAGTAGTTTATAACGTCGATAATTTCTTCCCGCCCGTACAGTTTGAAAATCGGTTGCTCGGGCAGATTTTTAGAAAGCCGTTTATACCTTTTGTCTTTCAGTCCCTGCCCTGCGAGTATGAGCTGGATTTTATCTCTGTATGCAGAATGGTAAACCGCTTTAATCAGCGTATCCTGCGATTTTTCGCTCGAATATCTGCCTATGCTGAGGATTACGAATTTATCTTTCATATGTTCGGGCTTTTCAGCGTTGCGTTTTTGAACGTATGAGTGTACGCCGTTTGATATGACGTATCCCGCAGTTGTTTTTTTTATGCGGCTTTCAAATACACGTCTTATAAACTCGGTCGGATAGTGTATGCCGTCGCAATAGCGGTAGAGGCGGCGGTAGATATACTTATAAATCAAAGTATTTATCGGACGGATTTTGTTCAGCTTTAAATAACTTGTCATATTTTCCGCCTGCATATGGAAACCCGCGGTAATTGGTATATTCATTTTCCGCGCGATTTTCGCTGTTGCGAGCCCGAGGCTAAGGGGCAACATTATATGAACGTGGTCGGCGTTATCCAGCGCGCGCAAAATTACCCCGCGGTCAGGCTTGGCTAGGCTTACGCCGACCCGTTCTACAAGCGAGTTTAAACTTTTGCCGAAATTTTCGTTCGGAACAACGAAAAAATTTTCAACGCCTTTTTGGGTTTGGTCGGCGCACAACACGCGCACGGTATGGTTCTGCTTTTGTAAAAAACGTATAAGGTTCATTGTCACTACAATCGTTCCGTTGCTCTCTTCGCCGAAAATATCGCATACTACAGTAATAATCATATGTATCTTCCCTTTTGCGCCGTTTAAATTGTTTATTAACTTTTTTAAGCTATTACAAACGGTACAAAAACTACCAAAATGGTAGTTTTTGTATTAGTATATTACCAAAATGGTAATATGTCAAGTGCATATGGAAATTTATTTGGGAAAAAGGTTGAAAGAGCTGAGGGAAGAGCAGGGGCTTACCCAAAAGCAGGTTGCACAAAAGCTGAATATGAACAGCGTGACTTATCTGCATTACGAAAAATCCCAGCGCGAGCCGCCTCTGTCCGTGCTTGTGGATATGGCTAAGTTTTTCGACGTTACGGTGGACTATCTTTTGGGCGTAAGCGATATTTAGCTGAAATTTAACGCAAAGAAAAAGGCGAACCTTTGAAAAGGTCCGCCTTTTGTGTTGTAAGTTAAATATTAATTTCCCGTTGCTTTCGGTTTTTTATCGCAGTTATAAGTTTTTTTATAAGTACTGCGGCTAAGTTGAAAATAACTGCGGCAACGACAGATACTGCAAAAACCACAAGATATATTGCCCAAATTTCAAGTCCGCCAATGTACTCTAAAAGAGATATGACTACCGGGTGGAAGAGGTAGATAGCGAGCGACAGACTGCCGAGGTATCCGAAAGCCGCGTTTAATCTAGCGTTTGTAATTATTAAGCCTTTTCCCGCAAAGGTAATAGAAATCGCTGCAAATACGCCGACTACGGCAACGACCATACAAACAGGTTGTAAACTTGCGCTGATAGGGATAACCCCAAGAACAATCGGAGCGCAGTAGCCGATTATTTCAACGATTTTCAAAACAACCGATGCGGCGGGTTTTAAGTCGCGCTTTGAAATAACCGTTGAAAGGTAGTAGGCAAACATACCCACGCACATTTCTCCCCAAGCTCTCAAATCATAGACAAAAGTTGTGGTGAAAGCCCAGTTCATACAAAGCCCGTAAACGACCGCAAGCACGCCAAGCACGCCGAGCAAAACCAATATCACGAAAATCCCCTTGATTTTCTTTCTGAGAAGAAGTGCGATTGGTACGATAAACAGCATACATAAAAGCATAGAGGATAAGTACCATTCAGGCACGATGAGTGCGTTTGCATAACCTTCGTTCCAGATTACCGCCTCCTGCACTAAAAATACACTTGGTAAACCGTGCAGAATTTTCGTGCCTGCGCCGCTTAAATCGCAAACTAAAATAACGATTAAAATTGCAATAACCGCCGTAGCGTGGGTGGGCAAAATTCCTTTGACTTTGTTGCCCATAAAGCGGCAACTTTCAAGCGCGGGGTTGTATTTTTCTTTCGCGCTGATTTTTTCAATCGACCGTGCGAGGAAGTAGCCTGAAATCAGGAAAAAGAACTCGACCGCGAGTGCGCCGTTTTCAAAAACATCGATATTATCACCGGAAAAGGTCATTTGTATATGATAGCCGACTACCAGAACACTGAACAAAAATCTCGCCAGCTCAACAAGGTTGTTTCTTGCTCGCATAACTTACTCCTTTGTAAAAACTTTCTTGTTTCGAATTATATCAGCAAAAAATGATTTTTTCAAGCAAAATTATTCCGAAGAGAGCCGTTTTTTGCAGTAACTTCGTTTGCCGCAGGCGGGGCATTTCAGCTTTCTTTTTGTAAAAGTGTGCGCGCCGAAAACGTAAGCCTTCATCGTGGGTACAAACCTTTTCTTGCAATTAGGACACTCGTACACGCCCGCGTCCTTATCTAAAACGCAGGCAAGACCTATCCCCGTGCCGACGATCAACAGTGCGATTACAATAAGTAAAATCCGCAGCCATATTTGCATATCGATAAGTCCCGATATTACAATCAGCGTAACCGACGCGAGAATTGTTATCAGAACGATAATTACGCCCATAATTATTTTCTTTTTCGCTTCCGCCTTTTGCTTTAATAAATCCATAATGTTTTTCTCCGCTTTGTTGTGATACTGTTTTTCATCAAGTCTTTCGCCCGATAAAAGTTCGTTCACGCTTATTTCAAGCAGAGAGCAGAGGGGGAGCATCAAACTCACTTCCGGCAGTCCGTTGCCCGTTTCCCATTTTGAAATTGTTTTATCCGAAACGTTCAGCTTTTCCGCAAGTTCTCTCTGGGTGAGCGAGTGTTCCTTTCTGATTTCCTGAATGAACTTTCCGATTTTGACCTGATCCATATTTAGACCTCCTGAATACATTATCGCAAAAAACAATTAAAAAAAACACCCACGCTCCGTAGAGTTTGAAAATTTATTCCTCGTCTTGTTGTATAGTCAAGTCGTTTTGCGCCTGTTTTTTGTCCATTAAACTCCAGTTGATAAAGCCGTAAACGTCCAGCGCAAGAAAAGCCACGAAGCAGATGACCATAGGAAGATAGGTAAGACTTTTGATACTCGCCAAAATCCACAAGACGATTAAAACCAAATCGTTCAGGGCGTAAGCTATCGCGTAGTACTTGCTTCGGCGCATATTGAGATAAGCCGCTATAAAGGACGTTAAGACCGAAAGGGTACTGGTTATAAGGTTAGCCGTATTCAAAGCCTGCAATATAAAATAGAACCCGACCGTGACGGCGACCGCCGCAAGCAAAAACAAGCCCCATTCTTTTTTTGAAAGGCGGTTTACCTTAACTTCGCTTCTGTTGCCCTTGTAGGGATTTTTCAGCCATAAAATAAGCGCCGCGATTGCCATAGGAGTACTCATTCCGAGGTAAGTTATCATCTCGCCGTAGTAGTTGAACGAGTATGAAATTATTCCGTAAAAAACACTGAAAACGATTGTCAAAAACTGTCCCAAGGGGTTGCCCTTGGAGACGAAAATCAGCGCGGTAAAACCTATCAGCGAACCGATGAGATAGTGGTACTGATTATTTTTGAAAACGAAAAAACTGACTATAACGGCGGCAACGCTTATGCCCCATATCAGCCATTCCGCAAGATTAAAACTTTTGAAAAACTTGCCCATCGCTTAAATTATACTATATATTTATTTTAAAATCAAACCCCGCGCTTTTCAAGTTGCTTGTTAAAATAAAGACAGTGTGATATAATCTTTTTATGAAAAAATATTTAACGGTTTTTTTCGCCGCATTGACTTTATTGTTTTGTTGCGGTTGCGTGGTAGCCCCGAACGGCAATAAACCCGCGCTCGGCGTGTGGTGGTGGGACGGCAATCTGTCGGCGGATACTTATTTATCCTTTGCCGAAGAAAACGGCGTTACCGAAGTTTATTACTGCGACGACGGTTTTAACGGGCAATCCGCAAGCTTTATCAAAAACGCTGCGGACAGAGGAATGAAGGTATACTGGCTTGCGGGCGAATACCAGTGGCTTCGCAACGATGAGCCGATGTATGCACTGATTGACGGTTTTGTACAATTCCAAAGCAATTCCGAGTACCGCTTTGAGGGAATACATTTAGACGTGGAGCCCCATCAGGACCCTGATTTCGAACGTGACAGGGCGTTGTTGATTAATTCTCTTGTGTCACTTGCGTACGGTTTATCGGTCGAATATCCCGATATAAAATTCGAATACGACCCTTTTGGTTGGACGATGAAGTAGAGTTTAACGGTAAGATTAAACCCGCATACGCGCATATGATAGACAACTCGGACAGAATATTTATGATGAGCTATCGTGATACCGCCGAGGCGATTTACGGTGTTGCCGAGGATGAAATCGAATATGCGGAATCCGTAGGTAAAACTCTTGTGCTCGGCGTTGAAACGTACAGCGAAGAGGGGGACGACGTTTCGTTTATGGAAGAGGGCAAGCTTTATATGTACGGCGAAATCGAAAAATTAAGGGCTATGTTGCCCGAGGGCTTCGGCGTAGCGATACATTGGATAAAAAGCTGGTACGATTTAAAAGTATGAACAAGATAATAGAACGTATTTTTAAAAATAAAAAGCCCGATTTTGACCGCCTTGAAGAATACGGTTTTAAAACCGAGGGAACAAGCTGTAAATTTACAACGACTATTTTGGACGGTCAGTTTTCGCTTACGGTAAAAGTAACCGCGGACGGCGTGGAAACGACCGTTACCGATTTGGCTACGGACGAACCGTACACTCTTTTTCTTGCCGATGGCGCGGAGGGCGGCTTTGTAGTCAGCGTCAGGTCTGCTTACGAAAAGGTTTTAAAGGATATAGCGCAAAACTGCTTCGATGACTTTATATTCAAAAGCGAAACCTCGCAAGCCGTTATTAAATACGTTGGGGAGAAGTACGGCGACAGATTAGAATTTTTGTGGGAAAAGTTTTCGGATAACGCCGTCTGGCGAAGAAGCGACAACAAAAAGTGGTACGCCGTAATGCTTACGGTACCAAAAAGCAAACTGGGACTGAATTCCGATGAAAAGGTTGAAATTATCGATTTGCGCGCCGACCCCGAGCGAATAGAGGGAATGGTGGACGGCAAAAAAATATTCGGCGGCTGGCATATGAACAAAAAGCACTGGATTACAGTTTGCCTTGACGGTTCTCTGCCGCCCGAGGACATATGCCGTATGATTGATATAAGCTATAATCTTGCAAAATGAAAAAGTCTGCGGAAAAAATCCGCAGACTTTTGTTGTTTTTGGTTATTTCCAGAGCTTTACGGGGTCAAAGCCGAAAACCTGCACGACTTCGATATGCTTTGACGAGGCTATATCTTTCGGCGTTACCAAAAGACCGCCGTCGCCGTCAATATCGATACCCGCCGCCTGTTTGTAGGCGTACCACACAAGGTGGGCGCACTGGGTTTTGTTGATTTTGTTCTTGTTCGTCAAAAGTCCCGCAAGCCCCTCGTAAGGAAGTCCTACAAGATTTTCCATCGCGTAGTCCACGACCGCCTTCTTTGTTTCCGCGTCCGCAGAGCTGTCCTTTACTTTGAGTACCATAAAGTTCACCCGCTTGAAAAAGTCGTCCGCAGATTCTATGCGGCTTTCCGCGCCGTATGCGTTCGCCTGTAAAACGTTCTTCATCGTTCCGTTTACAACCAGTCCCGAGTGACCTATTCTCACGCCCGAAATGTGGGTGGAAGAGGTAACGATTATGTCGCCGTCTTCAAGGTAAATGCCCGTAACCGCTTTTTCGATATAGTCGGTGCAGACGAATGGCGCGAACAAATCGTTTTTTACGGCGTGTTCTTCAAAGTAATTTCTCTGAATGGTTTTAATAAGCGTTTTGCCCGCGGTTCCCCTGCCGTAGGCGCGGCGGATACCTATTTCGGTAAGCCCCGTTTGTTCGTACAGGGTTTGATATTCTTCTTCGGTGATATCCGCCAAATCCTTGGCAAGGATTTCGTCCAGCTCAACCTGCGCGTAAGAGGGGCGCCAACACTCTATTTTGTCGGCAACGACGAACGCAATCTGCAAGCCGCATGCGGCGATAAGAATCGAGCCTATCACCGCCGCGCAGACGATTGCAAATATAATTTTTTTGGACAGCTTTTTTCTCTTCATTTTAACACAGCCTTTCAATAGCCAGTCTGTAAATTTTAAGACATTTTTCTATCTTTTCAAAGGTAATGTACTCGTTCGCCTGATGAACGGTGTTTTCTTCGCCCTCTTCCTCGGGACCGAAGGCAACTCCGCATTTTAAAGCACGCGCATACGTCCCGCCGCCAATCGCAACAGGCTTTGCATTTTTGCCCGTAACCTCGTTATATACCGTTAACAGTGTGGTGATAAGTCCGCTTTGTTTGTCGTTGAAGAGGGGCGCTTGCTCGTGCAGAATTTTGTAGCTTACTCCCTTGGCGGATATGGCGTTTAAAACCTGTTCTCTCTTTAAAGTAGCGGGATAGCGTACGTCGCAGATTACTTTAATACCGTCCTCGGTCTGGTTTATGACGTTGGGCGAAAAGGTCAGCTTTCCCGTTTCGTCAAAAAGGGAGCAGATACCAAAGCCGTCCTCAAACAACAGCTTTTCCATTTCGTTCAGTTCAAGATATTTTAAAACGGGCTTTATGGCGTTGACGCCCATTTCGGGAGTGGAGCCGTGTGCGGACTTTCCGTGCGAAACAACTTTGCCGTCTTTAAATTCCAGATTATATTTTTCAAGCATAGCTTTATCTTCCTGCGCGGAAACCTCGCAGTAGTCGCAAACCATATTCGCGCGCTCGCCGCCCGTCAAACCGCAAAAGCGGTCGCCGGGAGCAAAACTAAGCTCAAGCTGTAAAATGCCTTTTTCGGCGTAAATCACGGGGAAGTCCGCGTCTGGTGAAAAACCCGTATCGGGCATATTCGCGTGAGCTTTGTAGTAATCAATGCACGCCCAGCCGCTCTCTTCGTTACAGCCGACTATAAGCTTGATTTTCTTTTTCGGAACAAAGCCGTTATCCTTCAACTCTTTCATTGCAAGAAGAGTTAGAATAGCGGGACCCTTGTCGTCCATTGCGCCCCTGCCCCAGATTTTTTTGTTTACGGTATCGATTTCCCCGCCGAAGGGGTCGTGCGCCCAGCCGCCGCCCGCGGGCACTACGTCCAGGTGGGCAAGAATTGCAAATTCTTCACCCTCGCCAAATATTACTTCGCCTGCGTATCCGTCGTAATTTTTCGTTTCAAAGCCGTAAGAGGCGGCAAGCTTCAAAAAGTATTCCAGACAGTCAAACGCGCCCTTGCCAAACGGCATACCTTTTAAAGGGGGCTTTTGCGAAGAGTCGAATTTTATGATTTCGGAAATGCGTTTTAACGCTTCGTCAAATAAATTCAATTTAATCACCTATTTTCAATTTGTCTTTAAAAACATTATACAACTTTTATTTTTTATGGTAAAATGAATTAGGCAGTTTAGTTGCAATTTAGCTGAATTTTTCCGTTATTCAGTAAATCGTAAAAGACGTGAAATTACAAAAGAGAGGCAAAATTTAAGGTGGAAAACAAGCACAGCGGTCACAGAAAGCGCATGTACGAAAAGCTGTCCGGCGGAGACAAACTTTTCGACCACGAAATTTTAGAGATGCTTTTATACGGCGTCTACCGTCAGGGCAACACCAACGGAATTGCGCACGATTTATTGAACAGATTTGTTTCTATAAAGGGAGTCGTCACCGCTGACCCGCATGAGCTTATGACAGTAGACGGCGTGGGCGAGAGCGCGGCGTACTTTCTTGCAACGCTCGGAAAATGCTTTGAAAGTTTCAGCTCGGTCGAGTGGCTCGCCTCACTGAAAACCAGAGAGGACGCCAAAAAATTTATAAAAATGCGCTTTCGCGGCAAGCCGGAAGAATATCTTGAATTGTACCTGCTTTCAAGGGGCGGTAATGTGAAAAGGGTAGTGACTTTCACTTCCGAAGACGTCAACAGGGTAGTTCTGACCGCGGAAAAGATTGTTGAAATTATTTCGCTTGTAAAGCCTTACCGCATAATTGCGGCGCACAATCACCTCAACGGAAGTTCCCAGCCGTCTGAAAACGACGTTAATTTTACGAAAGAGCTGCAAATGATTTGCAGTATGAATAACGTTGAGCTTGTTGAACACTTTATTTACGCCGGCGATGACAATATTTACTGCTTCTTCGATGACAAGCGGTTTGAAAATATAAAGCAAAGTTATTCAATGGATAACGTAATCAAATGGATAGAAAAGTCAAACTGAATTTCAAAGACCAAAAGTTTGCAAAGTATATAAAAATAGTACTTATTGCAATTCTGGTAATAATAGAAATCATAATCTGCGCACAGCACGTGGGCAAGCGCGGCGGCGTGCCCTTTATTATTTATATAGTGGTGTGTTGCGTGCTTTTGGACGTGTTTGAAGCGCTTAATTGCTTTGTTATCAAAAAGTATGCCGCAAAGCTGATATTTTACGCGCTGGACTCGATTTTACTGCTTGCGATATGCCTGCTTACAGGTAACTCGTATCTGTCAACGCTGTATTGTATAGTGCTTACACAGTTTTACCTTTCTTTCGATGAGGGCAAGACTAATACAATTCTGTTTATAGTAAGCTGCGGACTTTTCGTAATATCGTTCGTGTGCGGCTGGGTGGTTATAAACAAAGGCGCGTCTTTGTACGAAAGTATCGTCCAGATTTTCGGCGATTGCGTATTCGGCATATTCATTCTCGGTATGCACTTCGCGATTATAAACTTTTTATTGAAGTTTTACAGCAACAACGTGAAACTCAGCGTTGCTCTCAAAGAGGCGGACGAGAGCAAGGCAAGACTTGAAGCCGCTTACGAAAAAATTTCGCAGACGGCGGTATATGAAGAGCGCAACCGTATCGCAAAGGACATTCACGACAACGCGGGTCACTCGATGACCACCGTAATAATGCAGACTGAAGCGGCAAAGCTTTTAATCGACAGCAATCCCGAAGAGGCAAAAAACAGGATAATTTCGGCAAACATACAAGCCAAAAACGCACTCGAACAGATGCGCGAAAGCGTGCATTTGCTCGCAGGCAGGGCGCAGGCAAAGACCTTGCGCGCCGAGTTTGAAGAAATTATCGCCCAGACCATAGACGGAACCGAACTCAAAATCCGCTGTGATTTAGAGGACTTGCAGGCGGACGAAGAGGAACACCGCTTTTTGTGCAACACATTAAAGGAGTGTCTTGCAAACGGTATCCGCCACGGCAAAGCAACCACATTTTATATTGAGCTTAAAAACGTGCTATCCTGCATAAGCCTTTTGATTTCCGACAACGGCGCGGGCGTGCAGGGCGAAATAAGCGAGGGCTTCGGACTTAAAGGCATACGCGAAAAGACCGAAAAACTCGGCGGCAGATGCTATTTTTCAAGCGAGGACGGCGAGGGGTTTGAAGTGACTATCACCTTACCCTACCAAAAGAAATAAGGAGTTATTATGATTAAAGTTTTACTTGTGGACGATCAGAAAATTCTGGCGGAGGGAATGAAGAGCGTACTCGAAACGTGCAGCGACTTCACCGTTTGCGGTATCGCGGGCGACGGAGTGGAGGCGGTTGCCCTCGCCGAAAAACTGAAACCCGACGTCGTGCTTATGGATATCCGTATGCCCAATATGAACGGCGTGGTCGCAACCAAGCGCATAAAGGAAATAGACGAAAATATAAAAATTATAATCCTTACCACTTTCGACGATAGCGACTATATTTTAAGCGCGATAAACAACGGCGCAAGCGGCTATCTTTTGAAGGACATCGGCTCGACCGCGCTGATTGACGCAATCAAAAACGCCTACGCGGGCGATACCATTTTGCCCTCTAAAATCGCGAAAAAAATCACGGACGCGGCGATGATGGTTTCTTCCGATAAGGAGATAAAACTGAAAAAGCTGTTCAACCTTTCCGACCGCGAAGTTGAAATCGCGCTCATGCTCAACGACGGCTTTTCAAACAGACAGATTGCCGCCGCCATGAAACTGTCCGACGGCACGGCGAGGAATTACATCAGTTCGATTTATTCCAAGCTCGGCGTAGACGGACGCGCCGCCGCCGTAATCAAACTCAAAGAAAAAATGTAAACAAAGCCTCCGCAAAAAGGGTGTCTTTTTAGGGATTTTTTGTGGAAAAAGAATAGCCCGCTATACTTCGCTTACGAAGTATAGCGGGCTATACTTTTTTAATATTAGAACGCTGAATTAAAATTTATCTTACTATTTTATACCTTGGTTGTCTCCAAACTGTAAAACAATCTTTTTTAATTCGCTGAGAACTTCTCTAAAATAGGATTGGTCAGACGTAAACTCAAAGTTGAGAAAATTCTCTACAGTAGGGTCGTCTTGATATTTTCCGCTTATATTTACTCCATACTCATCAAATTCAACATTTAAATCTAAATAATTTTCAGGGTAATTAAGTTTATAAGACGCCATACCTGTTAAATCGTTATAGCATTTAAGAAGTTCATTATAAAAATTATACAGAGCACCAGTAGAAGAATAATAGTGGTTGGTGCGCATATTATACAGTCCGGAACTTATTTCCAAATTACAGCTTACATCATAGCCCCCTCTGAACGAGGTTTCTTTGGGAAAGCCAAATACTTCTGTTATTTCTAATTTTATGCGTTCTCCTGAAAAGCCTTTAATTTCAAAAACTTTAATAGGATAATCCATTGTATTACCTCTACTTAAACAAAGTTAAATTACTGTTTATCGCAGTTACAGTTTAACAAAATCAAAACAAAAAAGCAAGGAAAGCTACAATAATCTTTCCTTGCTTTTCATCTCTATGAAATACACCGCAAAGTGCGGGGGCTTTAAAATTATAAGTCAAAGGCTATCGCCGTAATATCGTCGTTTAAGTCGCGGCAGAAGGCTTTTAAATTATCCTCTAAGTTTTTGATGAACTCTTCCGCCGTGCGCGAAACGGAGAGGGTTTTAATCGCACCGTCCGCGCCGAACATTTCACCGCGCCCGTTTTTACACTCGGTAACTCCGTCCGTCAGAAGTACGAGAATATCGCCCTTTTGGTAGTGTATCACGTCCTCGAAGTAAGAGGGGTTTTCAAACCAGTTTGAAACGGGGGGCGAGTTGAGCATTATCCTCGTAATTCCCGCACCCGTCTTTAACAGAATGGGTACGTTATGTCCCGCCATAGAGTAGGTTATTGCGTCGTCGTCGATTCTCACGGCGGCAACGGTAACGTAGTTTCTCTCGTCTAAGTTCAGTTCTGAAAATTTCGCCGCAAGATTGCCTATCGCTTTCGCGGGCGATTTTTCGGTTTTGTCGTAGGCGGCTTTGACGAAAGCGGAGAGCATACCCGCCGAAATTCCCTTGCCCGAAACGTCCGCAATCACGCCGCACGCCGAGCCGTCCACCGCGTAAACGTCTGGTAAATCTCCGCCGATGTCGCGGCAGGGGATATACATATAGGAGTATCTCTTTCCGCCCGCCCAGTTGCCTGCGGGAAGAAGCCGTTGCTGAATATTTTTCGCCGTCTGCAATTCCTGCGCGATTTCAAGCTCGTACGCATCGTCTATCGTGCCCATACAAAGACCGCCGCCCAGCGGAGTTACCGTTAAAGAATAGGTAACGTCGTGAGTAAAACCGTCTGTACATACCTTTTGGTAAATTCTTCGGCTTACGCGCATATTCGAGCAAAGCGCATCGTCAAACGCGTCCAAAAGCGAACAGCCCCTGCACGAATCCCTGCCGCAACGCGCGGCGGAAGAGGAACAGCAGGTAACCTTGCCTAAATTCCCCTTGATCAACCCGGAGGGGAACAGAGCGCGGAACGCGGTGTTCGTGAATACGGCTTTTAAGTTTGAGTCTACAACGATTACCGCCGTAGGGACGCCGTCAATAATGCGCCTGTAAAACTTTTCAATCATTTTTAAGGTAAATAAAATTTCAGCTTTCCGCTTTCTATGTGGGCTTCAAGCGGCATATTTTCGTAAATTTCGCCGTCCGCCTGAATTGCGTAATCCTCGCCGTGGTAGACAAAGGTTGCCGCCTTGGTTTTTACCGAAGTTATCTGTTTTATCTTTTCGGGCTTGCCCGACATAAGCTTCATAAACGCGCCGATAATCGCGGACTTTGAAATGAAGTCGGCAATGACGAGGTTTAAATACCCGTCCGAAATATCCGCGCCCTTAAAAAGCTTTATTCCGCCGCCGAACTGTTTTCCGTTTCCGAGCGCGGCAATAAGTCCGCTGTGCCGCTCTTCCTTGCCGTCGTACTTTACGGTGAAGTCGTAGCTTTTAAACTTCAAAAGGCTTGCTACCAGCGCGTGCAGATACTTCGATTTTTTCGCGTTACTGCCGCCGTAAGCCCTTTTTAAAACGTCCACGTCTATTCCCATACCGACCGCATTAATCGATCGTATGCCCGAAGAGAGCTGTATGAAGTCGATATAGCGGGGCGCGCCGTTGATAATTACGTTGACCGCCTGTTCGGTTTTCAGGGGAATGTTTGCCGCAGTTGCAAAATCGTTCCCTGTTCCAACGGGAATAAGAGCTAACGAGTTATTTTCAAAATTTTCAAAGCCGTTCAAAATCTCGTGCAGGGTGCCGTCTCCGCCGCAGGCAACGATTACGTTGTTTTCGCCGTCCGAGGTTATTTTCCTGACGATTTCGGTCGCATGTTCCTTGTATTTGGTAATATGCAGAACATACTTTACCGCGGCTTTCTGAAAGGCTTTTCTGACTTGGTTGAGCTGTCTCAGCTTTTTGCCCTTCATATGTCTTTCGTTGATAATCAAATGGTGCATCATTCTTCCCGTAAATCAGTATAAATAAGGCGGTCAAGCCATAAAACAATTATATAACAATTATTTAATAATTGCAATTATTTTAAAAAGTTGGTATAATATAATCACCAAATTATCACGGAAAAAACCAGTATGCAAATACCCCTTCCCAAAAATTTAATAAATCTTGCAAATAACTGCGATTTTCCGCTGTACGTCGTTGGCGGTTACGTCCGCGACTTTTTAGCGTGTCTTGAAACCGACTGCCACGATATTGACTTGTGCGCGCCGGTAGGCGCGGAGGAGTTCTGCAAAAAGGCTGAAGAGCTGGGCGGCGAGGTGAAAGCCGTCTACAAAAACACAGGCACGGTGAAGCTCGCGCTCAGTGAAGAGGAGTACGAGTTTGCGTGCTTCCGCACGGACGAATACATACGCGGGGCACACAATCCGTCTAGCACTTTCTTTACGGACGACATAGCGCTGGACGCGCGCCGCCGCGATTTTAAGTGCAACGCGGTTTATTACGATATAAAGGACGGGGTTTTGAAAGACCCGCTCGGCGGGCTTGCCGATATAAAAAACAAACGTCTTTCAACCGTGGACAACCCCGAAAAAGTTTTCGGCGAGGACGGCTTGCGCCTTATGCGGCTTGCACGCTTTACTGCGCAGA
The DNA here is from genome assembly GCA_029054485.1 of Clostridia bacterium. Lineage (GTDB taxonomy): Bacteria > Bacillota > Clostridia > Christensenellales > Borkfalkiaceae > Coproplasma. Next base: position 14,773 of record JAIDFD010000153.1, read on the forward strand.
CTGGTTTCGAACCAACGCTCGCGTGCTTGGAGGGCGCTAAGGCTAACGCACAATTAATCCGCGATATTTCGGAGGAGCGCATTTTCGCCGAACTGGACGGAATACTTCACGCCGATAAGAGATACGGAAATTCAGAGGGTCAGTACTTCGGACTGAAAATTCTTGATGAAATAGGGGTGCTTGACATACTGCTTCCCGAACTTACCAAAGGGCGCAGAATGACCCAGAGCGAGCAGTTCCATTACTACGACGTCTTAGAACATTCATTGCGCACCGTGCGATACGCAGATGACAGGATAAGACTTGCCGCGCTTTTGCACGACGTGGGCAAACCGTACAGGTTCAGGCAGGACGGCAACTTTCACGGTCACGAAGCGGACAGCGCGAGAATTGCGGGCGAAATTTTGCAGAGGTTAAAGGTATCCAAAAAGGTAATAAGGGAAGTCACAAGGCTGTGCAGTCTGCATATGTACGATACCCGCTGCGACGCGCGCGAAAGCAAAATAAGAAAATTTATCGTCCGCAATCAGGACATTTACGAAAGACTTGTTATGCTTAAACAGGCGGATTACTCCGCTTGCCGCGATGATATGAACGAAGCGCCCTGCGTGACAAAATGGCAGGAAATTTACGCGAGAATGAAAGAGGAACACGTCCCTTTCAATCTGCGCCAGCTAAACGTAAAGGGCGACGAGCTTATCGCCGCGGGCATAAAAAAGCAGGAAGTTGGCACGGTGCTTGCCTCTCTTATGGAGGACTGCGCGCTCGACGGCAGTCTGAACAAAAAGAAAAAACTTTTAAAACGTGCGGTTAAGGTCTATTCAAAGGGGAATAATTAACAGAGGAATACGGTTGATTTTTAAACCGCTCTGTACTATAATACTTGCAATTCAAGTAAATAAAAAAAATCGGGGTAATTACTATGTCCGAAACTTCAAGACGCAGGGGGATGAACCCTTTACTTGCATTTATTTTAGGCTTTGTGCTTGCGTTCGTTATCTTAGTGGGCGCGGTTGCAGGAGGCGTTTTTTACCTGCTTAATTTCAAACTCGATAATATAAAAGCAAACAAGAGCGAGGACGGAAGCTATATTTTTATTAACGCAGACCCTTCATCGGGCGGCGTTGCAACCGTGCTGGATTTAATTTCAAAGATAAGCGAAATGTCAAAGGGTTACAGCTCGCTGACGATTGGCGAACTGGAAAATCTCATTCCCATAACGGGTACTTTGTGCGACAAGCTCGAAGAAGAGCTTAGCAAATATATGACCTTGGAAGAGGACGAACTGCGCGCCGTAACTTTGGGCGGATTGAGCGAGTACGTCAACGGTCTTGCCGAGAGAATTAACGTTGCAAAGCTTCTCGGTACATCGACAGACAACGCGATTTTGATGTATATGAGCTACGGAATTTACGGAGTTTATCACGACGGCGCGGACTGGTACGCAAAATACAGGGACGTAGAGGGTGAACACGACTGCGTTCTTGAACTGGACGAACAGGGCAAAATCACAGGCGTATATTATTATTCTGAGAATGAAGAAAAAGTCTACACGCCCTATCTTACGCTGGAAAACGCAAAGACCCGCGTACAAGGGGTTTGCGAAGAATTGACCATAGGCGAAATGGTGCCTCTTACAGAGGGCGACAGAATTTTAGGCTCTATTAAAAATTCAACGGTAAACACAATTTCGGAGGATATAAACAATCTCTGCATACAGCAGATTTTTGCTAACGAAGTTTACGCGTCGTCGACCCCCGACGACGGCAACTATCCCGAAGCGCAGGTCTATCTTGCGGTATACGGCGAAGAGCCCGCTCTTGCGACCGTCTACGGCGGCGAAAACGTTATTTATTACGAATACGATAACGAGAGCGGCGAATACGCTCTCGCGGGCAACAACGGCAAGCTGACGGCGGAAGAATTCGAAGGGGCGGAAAATCTTTACACCCTCGGCGAAGGCAGAATTTTGTATGACCCGTCATATCTGTACTACACGATGGACGAAGAGGGCGATATCCAAATGGTAGGCCTGGGCACTACGGACGCGGGCAGAGCGGAACAGCCGCAGGACGGAGAAGAGCTTTACACCTACGGCTCGGCTTCACCCCTTTGGAAGCTTTTGCTCGTTGTAGACGAAGAGGAACAGGCATTCACTTTCAACAACGTTGGAAGCATGATAACAAACGTTTCTAAAAACACGCAGAATACGCCCATGCGCGAGCTTGACGCGGCGGGTATTCTGACATTCGATAACAAAGACGAACTCGAATTACAGATAACCTACCGTAAGAACGGCGAAGAGGTGGTGGAAACCTTGGGCGATATGCCGCTCGGCGAAGTTATAGGCGTAGCGGTTATGCTGTTTTCTTCAACGATGCCCCAGCCGTAGTAATGACAAAATAAACGGCGAAATCGTTTGACAAGTTTTATAAAAAAAGTTAAAATTAAATAACCTTGCATATCGTAGTTGATATGCCGATTAAGTCCGGGAGGTGAAAAATATGAAAACTTACGAAATGCTTTACGTTTTGGACAGCGCAATTTCCGATGAAGAAAAGGAAGCGTTCGTCAAAAAGTTTGAGGACGTTGTTACGTCTTCTAACGGTAAAGTCGTTGCCACTGACAAGTGGGGCGTAAAAAAGTTGGCTTATCCCATCAATTATAAGTCCGACGGCTATTACGTTTTAATGACTTTTGAAGCGGAAGGTTCGGTTGTGAAAGAGCTTGACAGAGTTGCAGGTCTTTCATCCGAAGTTTTAAGAGTTGTAACTACAGCAAAAAATTAAGGGACAAAAGATGAACAGAGTATTTTTAATTGGTAATTTAACCCGCGACCCCGAACTCACCGAAACTTCTTCGGGAATTTCGATTTGCCGCTTTTCTATTGCGGTAAACAGGAATTACTCGTCCGGTGACGGCGAAAGAAAGACAGACTTTTTTAATTGCGTGGCGTGGCGCGGTTTAGGCGAAAACGTGGCAAGATATGCCAAAAAGGGTAACAAGGTTGCTGTTATGGGTTCGGTGGAACTGCGCAACTACGAGGACAGTCAGGGAATAAAGCGCACGGGCGTTGACATTGTGTGCAGCGACGTAGAGTTTTTAACTCCGAGAAGCTCCCAAAGCGGCGATGATTACGAAGCTCCCGCTCCCGCGGAGAAGAAGCGCGCGGCTTTGCAGGCGTTCGATGATGATTCCGACATACCCTTCTAAAAATTAAGGAGATAAATTATGGAAGAGAATAAAACAGCTCCCGTTAAAAAGAGCTATAAAAGAATTCCCCGCAAAAAGGTTTGCGTTTTCTGTCAGGAAAAGGTGACGGAAATCGATTATAAGGACGTAGCCCGCTTAAAGAAATTTGTAGCGGAAAGCGGAAAAATTCTTCCCCGCAGAATGAGCGGAACGTGCGCAAAGCACCAGAGAGAACTCTCTACCGCAATCAAGCGTGCAAGAATAGCCGCTCTGCTTCCTTTCAAAGCAGAATAATAAAATTACATAAAAGGCGCAAACCGAAAGGTTTGCGCCTTTTAAAATTTATGCGGCGGAGCCGAAAGGCTCCGCCGCAACTTTATATTGCTTAATTAGCCTGCGGGGGTAAGAGTTGCATAGTACAGACTTGCTTCCGATTTAGCCCTCGTGATTTTGTAGGTGCCTGCTTCAAGAGTTACAGTTGCTACGTTATCTCCGTCTACGGTAGATACCGTAAGAGCGGTTCCGTCGATGGCCAACGAGTTTGAATCGTAGAGATAGAACGTTACGGTCATCTTTGTGGTTATCGTCAACGTAAGCTCTGTACTCGCTTCGAATTTAAGACCCGAAGTAATCTGCTCTTCACTGTAAGCATGGACTACAAACTTCGTGTTCTTTGCATTCTGCTTGCTGCCCGTGTGGGTGAATACGCTTGCAGACGGCTGTCCGCCTATAAAGGTAGAGGTTATGGCTTGCTTTGATAAGTCATCGTATTTTGTGCTAACCGCTTTGTAGGTTTCGTTGTCTGCATATTCAGCTTGCTTTTCTTCCGAAAGCGAATTGTACAGATGAACTATAGCGGTGCAATCCGAATGGCTTAAATTATCAACGTTTGTCACGCCTTCGAGCGCGGCTATGAAGTTTTCCAGAGCCTCGGCTTCCGCGGCGGCTTGTTCAAGCTCCGCACGGCGGATATCAAGCGCTTCCAAACCGTCCGTAAGTCTTGCGTAGGTCTTGCCTTCATCGTGGGCTTTAACCTGACCCTGCTGACCCTGACCCTCTTCCGAGGTAAGTCCGTCGAACGCGCCGGTTACCGCATCGAACCAGATTTGCGCACGGTCAAGAATTTCAAACGAGTTAATCTTTTGGATATTTTCAACCTCGGGTAAATCGAGGATTTTGTTTATAACGTTCTGTGCCGCAAATTCGCCGTAAGTCGTCCAAGCCGCAGTGAGGGTGGAGTAGTTGGTTACATGTGACTGCAACGAAGCGCTGAGTTCGCTGTAAGCCGTCTGCGCCGCGGTTATCTTGTTGTATGAATCGATTGTAACAGTGCCGATATAGTCGATTCTTGCTATAACGTATTCAGCTTTAAGCTGGTTGATAGCAGTAATCGCTTTTCCAAGCTTTTCGTAGAGTTCGCTGTCAATCTTGTTCTGTTCATCGGAGCGTAGTGCGCTGTATGCCGCCTGCGCTGCTTTAATGTAAACCTCATCGTTCAAAGTGACAGAGGAGGGGATTGCCGCAAGCGCGGCGTTTGCCGATTCAACTCTCGCGTCCGATGAAGCTTCGGTATCAGCGAACGAAAGACCTGTGATATAACTGTCTTTATCCTTTTGTCCTGAGGCGATTACATATGTTCCCTTGGGAAGAACGAGTGTAAGTGTACCCGTGAATTTGGTTGCCCAAGCTCTGCCGCTTACGTCTATAAGCTCGGGAGCGAGGTCGCCCGTGGACGATGAAGAAACTACGATTTCGGTGGGAGCGGTGAGGGTAAATGTTATGCCCTGACCTCTTATTTTAAGTCCGTTTGACCAGCCGTTGTTAGCCGCAAAGTAAATATTGCTTACGGTTGTTGCAACCTTTGCTTTACCTATGGGCTCAAGGTTTATTTCAAGTCCCTGCGACCCAACGTTGACTGCGGCGGAGGGGGTGTACTTGTTGATATGCGTTTCATCGGACGATACGCCGAATCCGTTTACACCCGCGCTTGTCATTACTCTGACTCTCGCGCCCGTTGCGCTGTCAAGAAGGCAGTTGCTCACTTTGTTTGCACTGTCGTAATAGAACTGTTCCGAATTGACGTAGAATTTGGAGTAGTCTATGTTCATCTTAATGTACGCGCAGCTGTTTGCAACCGTTTCGGTACGGGAAGAAATCTCGGTGTACAGATTTTCGCCGCTGCAAGCATAGTAAATGTTGTTCCAGGCTACGCCTACGCCGTCCTTTTTCTGGGTTACGTTTTTGCTACCGTCAAAGTAATTGGCTTCACTGAAAAGCAGGCAATTAGCTCTGAACGAGGAAACGTAGCTAAGCGATGCGCTGCTGTCGGTAGCGTCGCCGAAGATGTAGTTGTTGTAGAAGTGAATGTTTGCACGTCTTGCAAGGGGCTGGCGCGAACCGCAGTTGTACCAGTAGTTGTGGTGCATAGTTACGTTGTAAGTAAGGGACGCGTCCGCCGAACCTATAAGGTTGGTCTTGTGGCAATATTCAAAATAGTTGTAAGCGAGGGTATAGTACTGTCCGCGCTTGAAGTCGCAGCTGCCGTCGCCCTCAGCCTTGTCGCTCTCGGCAGGCTTTGAGCAGTAGCCGGGAAGGAATACGTTGTTATGTATCCAGCACCTTTCAACGGGTGCCAAAAGGTAGTTTGAAGACGCGTTTGCACCACCGGGGGAGGAGGGGCTTGTGCCCTGCGTGCCTTCCATACCGATAGCGTCCTCGGGATAGTTTGCAAAGGTAATGTTTCTTACTTCGAAGCTCTTGCCCGAACCGGGATAAACGCCGTTGTTGTCGTTTGCAACGAAGTGGATACCCCAGCCGTACATACAAG
>JAIDFD010000154.1 GCA_029054485.1 Clostridia bacterium
AAAAAAAGGTTGTTGTACTTATGGATAAGTGGGACAAAAGATTTATGGAAATGACCGAGCAAATAGGCTCGTGGTCAAGCTGTTATCAGGAAAACAGAAAAATAGGCGCGGTTATTGTAAAGAACAAGCGCGTTATTGCAACGGGGTACAACGGCGCGCCTCAGGGCATTAAAAGTTGCGTAGACAAAAAAGAGTGTATGCGCAAAAAACTCAATATCAAAAGCGGCACTATGCACGAACTGTGTTACGCCGTTCATGCGGAACAGAACGCCATAATTCAGGCGGCGAGAGTGGGATGCAGCGTTGAGGGTTGTACGCTCTACTGTACGCACCAACCCTGCGTTATTTGCGCGAAAATTATAATCAATTCTGGCATAACCCGCGTTGTATACAAAGAGGGCTATCCCGATGAGTTTTCTTTAACGCTTTTTGAAGAGGCGGGCGTAAAACTGGAAAAATTCTGCGATTTGTAAGGAGGTAAAAATGAAAAATCCCATAGTTACTATTGAAATGGCGGACGGCAAACTTATAAAAGCCGAGCTTTATCCCGAAAAAGCACCCAACACAGTCAACAATTTTATCAGCCTTGTTTCAAGCGGATTTTACGACGGACTTATTTTTCACCGCGTAATTTCGGGCTTTATGATTCAGGGCGGCGATCCCGCGGGCGTGGGAACTGGCGGTCCCGGATACTGTATCAAGGGCGAGTTTGCGTTAAACGGTTTTACCGCTAACGATATAAAGCATGAACGCGGCGTTCTTTCAATGGCGCGCGCGATGGCTCCAAACAGCGCAGGTTCGCAGTTCTTTATAATGCACCAAAACGCCTCGCATTTGGACGGACAGTATGCGGCTTTCGGCAAAGTAATAGAAGGAATTGAAACGGTGGACGAAATCGCTTCAACTGCTACCGACTGGAACGACAGACCCAAGTCGCCGCAGATAATGCGGAAAGTAACCGTTGAAACTTTCGGCAAAGAATACCCCCAACCTATTAAATTTTAAATCGGAGAAAATACAATGGATAACAGCGTCTATCAGAATCCGCTTATTACAAGATACGCAAGCCGCGCTATGGCTGAAAACTTTTCAGACGAAAAGCGTTTTAAGCTTTGGCGAAAACTTTGGATTGCGCTTGCCGAATCTGAAATGGAACTTGGCTTAAATATCACCAAGTCACAGGTCGATGAGATGAAAAAGTTTGCCGAGGATATTAACTTCGAGCTTGCGGAAAAATTCGAGCGCGAGGTCAGGCACGACGTAATGGCGCACGTTCACGCTTTCGGCGAACAGGCTAAATCAGCTATGCCCATAATTCACTTGGGCGCGACAAGTTGTTTTGTTGACTGTAATTCCGAGCTTATTATTTTAAACGATGCGCTGGATATTATCAATGCTAAACTTGTCAACGTAATGGACAAGCTGCGTGCGTTTGCGCTTAAATATAAGGATTTACCGACTCTCGGCTTTACTCATTTACAGCCCGCACAGCTTACAACTGTGGGCAAAAGGGCAACTCTCTGGTTGCAGGATTTAACAATAGACTACAACAATTTAGAGAATTTGCAGTCCTCTTTCAGACTTCGCGGAGTAAAGGGAACGACGGGTACGCAGGCAAGTTTTATGGAGCTTTTCGGCGGTGACGAAAGCAAAGTAAAGGAACTTGAAAAACGCGTGGTCAAAAAACTCGGTTACGATAAAGTTTACGGAGTGACGGGGCAGACCTATCCGAGAAAATTTGATTACAACGTGCTTTGCGTGCTTTCGCAGATTGCGCAGAGTGCTTATAAATTTTCAAACGACATACGGATTTTGCAGAATATGAAAGAAATCGAAGAACCGTTTGAAAAATCGCAAATAGGCTCTTCGGCAATGGCATACAAGCGCAACCCCATGCGCAGTGAAAGAATCGGCTCGCTTGCGAGATTTGTAATTTCTCTGCCATTAAACAGCGCTATTACGGCGGGTACCCAGTGGTTTGAAAGAACTTTGGACGACTCGGCGAACAGAAGAATAGTAAATGCGCAGGCATTCCTTGCGCTTGACGGCATACTCAATATCTATATGAACGTATCAGAAAATCTTGTTGTTTACGATAAAGTCATTGCAAAACACATTGCCGCAGAATTGCCTTTCATGGCAACCGAAAATATTATGATGGAATGTGTCAAGGCGGGCGGCAACAGACAGGAGCTGCACGAAAAAATCAGAGTACTGTCAATGGAGGCAGGCAAAAACGTAAAGGTCAACGGCAAGGACAATAACCTTATCGAGCTTATCAAAGCCGACAAAACGTTTGCCGCAATTCATGATAAACTGGATAAAATTCTTGATGCATCGAAATTTATAGGCAGAGCGCCTTCTCAGACGGTTGAGTTTATAACTAATGAAGTTGACCCTATTTTGAAGAAAAATAGCGGCGTTTTAGGTCAAAAAGGCGATGTAAAAGTATAATATTGCGCAATTTGCGTGGTATTATGTCAGACATAAATAGTATTTTCTGGGGGAATTTATGAAAATACAAGAATCCGAAGAAATGTATCTTGAAACGATTTACATTTTAAAAATGAGGAGCGGCGATGTTCGCGCCGTGGACGTTGCGGCGGAACTCAATTATTCCCGCCCGAGCGTATCGCGTGCTATGGGTCTGTTGAAAGATAAAGGTTATATCACCATAGATGAAAGCCGCGGAATAAATCTGACGGAAGAAGGCAAAAAGCGCGCAAAAGCCGTGTATGAAAAGCACGAAGTTATAACTAAGCTTTTTATAAAAATGGGCGCAAGCGAACCGCTAGCCGAAGAAAACGCGTGCCGCATAGAACACGTCATTTCCGATGAAATGTTTGAAGTGCTGAAAAAGTTTTCGGAAAAAAGTTAATCTATACCTTATTATTTAATTGACAAAAAATTAACTATGGTTA
>JAIDFD010000155.1 GCA_029054485.1 Clostridia bacterium
CGTCGTTCATGGCCTCCAGATATGCGCGCATGTGCATGGCGGCGGAGGGGGCCCAGGAACCGTTCTCGGTGAGGGCGTAAAAATTTACGGTGCGCCTGCAGTAGACGCAAACAGCAAGAAAGTACTTTACAAAGGTGAAGAGGTTTCTATTGCAAACCGTATAAAGCTCAGCTCTAAAGTAACAAACGGTCAGACCCCTATGGGTATCGAAGTCAGCGTAGATACGGCTGCAACCGTTATAGCTTACTATTATTCGGGCTCAAGCAATAATACGAGAGGTCTTGAACTTTACGATTCCGAAAAAACGTTAATCAGCGGCACCACCCAAGCGTTAAGCGACGGTAATATAATGGCTACGGCAATGTTTGAAGTAGCCGCTAACACAACGTATTATATCGGTGCAAGCGTAGCGGGAGTTAACGTTTATTATCTGGCTGTAGTATATGGTGATATAGGTGAAACGTGGACTGCTCACGAAGCGAAAGCCGCTGAATGCGGAGTTGCGGGTAACATAGCTTATTCTGATTCTAACTACGGCAGATATAAGGATGCTTCCGGCACATTCATTATGAGCAATAAAGTTTCTATTGCGGCTCTTGAACACAACTATTCGCTTAAACCGGACAGCATTGTTATACCTACTAATGACCCCGAAACTAACACCGGTAAAGCAACTCTTACCTGTGCAAACGGACACGAAACTGATGTAGAACTTCCCGTTCTTTCCAGCGATCAATATGAACAGACTTCCGGTGCGGATAATCAGTCCACTTATAAAATTACGTTGAACGGAGTAGAAATCACTTTCACTGCGGCTACAACAGAAACCAAAGAAACAACTTATACATCTGTATATACTCCTGATTTAAGCACTTTGGTATATAGTGGTTTAGGCGTTGATAACGCGGTGGCTGGAACCGGTGGTAAGACATACTATGTAAAAAATAAGGATACAGATGCTGACACTGCCGTTAAAGTTTCCGTGGCTGATAGTGTTGTAACAGTAAATGGAGCAAATGCTTCGTTTGAATTAAACAACTCAGTTGCAAGCGGTGTTATAAAAGTTACTGCCCAAGTTAAAATGGGTTCAAATAATGGTAGCTGGGCATTCTTACAGATTTATAATAATGCTGGTGAAGAATTGGTTGCTATTAGGTCAAATGGTAGCAAGGCGCTTCAATATAGGGTACAAGGCGGTGCGGATTCCGGTACAGCAGTAGCTTATGCAGTCAATGATGTTATTAACTTTGAATTTATAATTGATTGTGATGCAAAAACCGTATCTATAACAATTAATAATACCACTAAGAATACTACTTCACTGATTGCGGATAAAGTTTCAATTGACGGAACTAAGGCTGCTAATGTTAGCGGTGTTAAGTTGGCTGTTAACAGTGGTAGAACTGTGTATCTTAATTCGCTTGACTTTGCTACTCAGGACTAATCATTAAGTAATATGACCTAAAAGAAAATCTTTTCCCCGCGCGGCTTCCCCGCGCGGGGCTTTTCTATGCACGCTGTTGATATAGTACAAAAATATGCCTGATGTGTTGACAATAGACGTGTAATTTGTTAGAATATGAATATAATATTAGTAGGAGGTAGTGCAGTGAAAACAAACGTTAATATTAAAGTTGACACAGAAGTTCGTGACGAAGCAAAAGATTTATTCAGTAAAATGGGGCTTGATATGACAACAGCCGTAAATATGTTTTTACTTGCGGCTATTCGTGAAAAGGGAATACCTTTCAATGTGACGACAGTTTCTTCGAATGAAGAAGAAATTCTTAAAGTTTTTGCCGCAAAATTAAGAAACGCAGAAGCGCAGGAAAGTGCGGGGCAAATGCGTTCTTTCAGTGATTTTGTGTCGGAGTTGAAATTGAAGTATGAATAGATACAAAAGCGTGATTTTACCGCAAGCTGAAAAAGATATTGATGAAACGCTTTCTACATATCTAATGAGCTTGAAACCCGCAGGCGGCAAAAAATCTTTTAGGGCACATTATAAAAACGATTGAAATAGTTACTGAGTTCCCGTATTCGATGCCGCTTTTGAAGAATAATCTTGTTACTGATAAAAACGAATACCGTAGAGCGGACATTGATAATTTCGTCATCATTTATAAGGTCGTTGAAGAGTCAAAAGAGGTAAGAATTATGGCGGCGTTTTACGCCCCGTCTGATAT
>JAIDFD010000156.1 GCA_029054485.1 Clostridia bacterium
CCGAAAAGACGTCTAGCCCGGGGGGTATCGGCGTTGCGGTTACCACTCTCATGTTACCTGCCACCTTGGTCACCTATCCTATCTATACCTATGTAATGGTGCCCCTTAAAATAGATTTTCTGGAAATAATCTTCTTCATCTTCATCATAGCTTCGCTTGTGCAGATGCTCGAAGCGATTATCCGCAAAATCTCGCCTTCCCTTTACAACTCTATGGGCGTATACCTTCCCCTCATCACCACAAACTGTGCGGTTTTGGGCGTTACCGAGCTTTTCACCAACGCGTCTATTGTCGACGGAAAGTTAGACCTCGGCTATCTCAGCGACGTGGTTTCGGGCTTCAACGGCACGATGACAATGAATATCGGCTGGGCGCTCCTCTATGCACTGTTTGCGGGTCTGGGCTTTACCCTTGTTATGATTATAATGAGCGGTATGCGCGAAAAACTCAACTACTACAAAACGCCTAAGGCGATTGCAGGTTTCCCCATTGCTATGGTTACGGCTTGCTTTATCTGTATGGCGTTTACGGTATTCAGCTTAATCAGCATATAAGGGAGGAAAAAAATGAATTTACTTGAAGTAACTACCCAAACATGGATTACGGTTGGTATCGTTGCGGGAATTTTCGCAGGCTCGGCTTTGATTATCGGCACGTTAATTCTTATAGTCGGCAAGGTTTTCAAGGTCGACGTTGATGAAAAAATCACTAAAATTTTAAACAACCTCGCAGGCGCTAACTGCGGCGGTTGCGGTTGCTCGGGTTGCAGCGGTTTCGCGTCCAAACTCGCCGAGGGCGGCGCGGAGCTTTCAGCCTGCCACGTTACCTCGCCCGAAGGCAAGGCGGAAATTGCAAAGCTTTTAGGCATAGAGCTTAAAGACGAAGAGCGCACGGTCGCGGTCGTTCACTGCAACGGCGGAGTTGAAAACTGCGCGGACAAATTCGTTTACAAGGGCAACCCCACCTGCGCCTCGGTCAACTCTCTGCTCGGCGGAAACAAGGCTTGCAGTTTTGCCTGCCTCGGTTGCGGCGACTGCAAAGCGGTCTGCCCCGAAAACGCTATTGAGGTTACCGGAAGGCTCGCGCAGGTCGATCCCGACAGGTGCATTTCCTGCGGGGCGTGCATTTCAACCTGCCCCAAGAGCATAATCGACCGTATCCCCGCCTCCGCGCCCGTGTACGTTGCATGCTCGTCAAAGTGCAAGGGCAAAGAAGTTATGGGCGTTTGCAAGGTCGGCTGTATCGCCTGCGGAATTTGCGCGAAGAGCTGCCCCCACGGCGCGATTACTATGCAGGATAATCTGCCCGTGTTCGATTACAAGAAGTGTACGGGCTGTCTTACCTGTGTTGCCAAGTGTCCCAGACACATAATAATAAGCCGTAAGGTTGTCGCGGAAGAAACTCCCGAAAACAATCAGACAGCTTAAAAAATTCTCTCAAATAATTATAAGCCCCGCGCAC
>JAIDFD010000157.1 GCA_029054485.1 Clostridia bacterium
GTCTGCGCCCGAGTCTACGATAAGCGCGATAATTTCTTTATTGCCCGATTCCGCCGCAAAATGCAGGGGAGCGCGGCTGAAAATATTGCACAGTTCCGAGTCCGCGCCGTTTTCAAGCAAAAGCTTTACTACGTCGCGCGAGTTTTTTATACAGGCGTATATAAGCGGGGTGTTGCCCGACTCATCGCGTTTATTTACGTGTATACCGCCGCGTTTTAAAAAAGTTTGCACAACCCCCTTCTGGTTGTTTTTGCAAGCCTGTAAAAACATATTATCAAATTGCATATAAATTCATTCTCCTTTTACCTGAATGTTATATTGTTCCAAAAAGTTTTTTAAGGAGGCGGCTTCGTGTCCGCGCCCCAGTTTTTCAAAACAAATTGCCATAAGCCATTTTACGCGGATAAGCGCGTATCTCGCGAAATTTTCCGCGGTTCGTTTATCCAAAGGCAACAACGCCAATCCGCCGCTTGTATGTTCAAGCGATTTAATAAAGAGCTGTCTTTGTGAAATATCGAAATCGAACGGGTTGCCTAAAAGTATTTCCGCCTGCTTTAAAAAGTCAAGCGATTTTTCGTATTCGCCGAGCAAATACCTGAAAAGCCCGCAATTAAATAACGCCGAAACGCTCAATTTTTCGGAACTGTTGTCCGCGCTTTGGCAAATCAGGCAGGCTGCGGGTAAATCGCCCGCGGTGAGAGCGGAATACAGTGCGCCGTCTATATCGATGCCGTCTGAAAAAGCAGAGTCTTTTGATACAAATTGCATAATCACACCGTTTGTCAGATCATAAGCTCCAAAACGTCGTTCAAGCCGTTTGCCGCCGCAAGATCTGCGGGGGATTCGCCTTTATTGTTTTTAATATTGAAATCCGCACTCGCTCTTATAAGATAGCGCGCAGCTTTTTCATCGCTACGCTTGCAGGAAAGAATAAGCGCGGTGTTGCCATCGTTGTCCTGAGCGTTTACGTCTGCGCCCGCCTTAACAAGTGCCTTTATTATATCAACGTCGCTGTATTCCGCCGCCAGAAGCAGCGCGCTTTTGCCGTCGTTGCCGACGATTGTTACGTTTGCGCCGTTCTCAATAAGAACTTTGGTTATTTCCCTTGTATAGCACTGGGTCTGGGAGCTAAGCGATTGCATAAGTACGGTGTAATTTTTTTCGTTTGTTAAGTCAAGGTTTTTCAGTAAACCTGTTATTTCGGACTTATGTTTGTAAATCGGGTGGACGTAACTGAACTCTCTTTGGAAGTTGCTGGGAAACTGTATCAGCGAAAATACGGGAGGAAGACCTTTCGCGTCGCGAAGTTCTTCATCCGCGCCCGCGTCAAGCAGTTTTTTAACCATTTCCGTGTTGCCGTGGCGTATAGCGAGCGCAAGGGGCGAAACGCCGTTCATATCCATCCAGTAATAGAAACCGCCCAAGGGGGACGTGCCTGTGCCGTTTACGTCCGAGCCTTTTGCTATAAGCGCGTCCGCAAGCTGATGCTTTTTCGAAATTACGGCGTACATCAGCGGAGTTAAGCCGTATTTATCCGCCTTGTCGAGTCTTGACAAATCGTAGTTGTCGGCTATATGTACGGCAAGCTCTTCCTGATTGTCTTTGTTCCAGGTCATAAACTCTCTGTTTGCCGCAATTAAAAGCACGTTGTCGCCCTTGTTGTTTTCGGAATAAACGTCCGCTCCGAGTTCTACGGCTTTTTCAAAGGCGGCTTTATAGTAAGTGCAGTCGGCAATCTTTAAAATAAGACATTCTTTGCCGAGCAGCTTGTAATTTATATCCAGACCCTTTGATACAAAAATTTCCAGTAAAGACGTATCTTCTTCGGTGCGGATTGCGTCTAATATGTAACCGATGATCTTTTCCACGTCGTCATCGTCGTCGAAGTCGATTTCGTTAATGTGCCGTTCGATTATGGCGGGTGCCTCTTCCAAGGTATGACGCCATAAGCACGAACCCATTTCGTTTATAAATTCCTGAGTCAATTTTAATTACCTCCCTTAAAAAATATCTCGGTTATTTTAATACTTGTCGCGCTTGCTGTAAGAGGTGTGCAAAAGCTCGTGAGCCTTATGCGAGTTCGGCTCGCCGAAGTATTCCTTGTACAGCGTATCCACCGCGGGGGTGGTGTGAGAGGTGCGCACCTTTCTCGTGCAGTCGTAGTCGTACAACGCCTTTGCGCGCAGAGCTTTCAAATCGGTGTTGTTTCTCACTTCATCGTGGATATAGGGCTGACCGCCGCCGTTTATGCACCCGCCGGGGCAAGCCATAATTTCAACGAAGGTGTAATTCTTTTTACCGCTCTTTATATCTTCTATAACCTTTCTCGCATTGCCGAGCCCGCTTGCAACCGCAACCTTTACGGTGGTCTTGCCTACGGTGTACTCGGCTTCTTTGACGCCCGCAGTTCCGCGCACTTCCTTGAATTCAAGTGGTGCGCCGTTTCCGCCAAGCTTATACGCCGCCGTTCTGAGAGCCGCCTCCATAACGCCGCCGGTCGCGCCGAAAATCGCGCCCGCGCCGCTCGCCTCGCCGAAGGGTAAGTCGTATTCGCCGTCCGGCAGGTTCGCAAAATCTATGCCCGCCTCTTTAATCATTTTGGCAAGCTCGCGCGTGGTGAGCGCGGTATCGGTGTATTCGCCCAGTTCCTTTCTCGAAACTTCGAATTTCTTTGCCGTGCAGGGTATGACTGAAACAACGTAAAGATTTTCGGGCTTTATGCCGTTCTTTTCGCAGTAATAGGTTTTAAGCACCGCCGAAAACATTTCCTGCGGCGATTTGCAGGTGGAAAGGTTGGGCAAAAGCTCGGGGTAGTAGTGTTCGGCAAACTTAATCCAGCCAGGGCAGCAGCTTGTGAACATAGGCACGGGTTTATTAGTTTTCAGTCTGTCCAAAAGCTCGTGCGCCTCTTCCATAATGGTGAGGTCGGCGGTTATGTCCATATTGAAACACTTTACGTTGCCAAGCTGTTTTATCGCGGTAATCATTTTGCCCTCGACGTTGGTGCCTACGGGCAGACCGAACGCCTCGCCGAGAGTCGCTCTGATAGAGGGAGCGGTGTAGAATACAACCTGCTTTTCGGGGTCTACAATCGCGCCCCAGACGTCGGCTACCGCGCTCTTTTCATACAGCGCGCCTACGGGGCAGGCGACTATGCACTGACCGCAGTTTACGCAGGGGGTATGGGCGAGCGATACGTCGTAGGGCGAGCCGATTTCCTTTGCATATCCGCGGTTTTTAGGACCTATCGCGCCTATGGTCTGATTGTTGCACGCCGCAACGCAACGCGTACACATTACGCACTTCGAGTTGTCGCGCACGACCGAGGCGGACAAATCGTCTACGGGCTTAATATCGTGGTCGGTGCCGAACCTGTCCTCTTCAGCGTTGTACTCCAACGCAAGCTTCTGCAACTCGCAGTTCATGGAACGGGGACAGCTTAAACACTTCTTTTTATGGGTGGAAAGAATAAGCTCTATTGTGGTCTTTCTCGATTTTCTTACCTTGGGGGTGTTGGTCTTTACGTCCATTCCCTCGGATACGGGATATACGCACGCCGCAACCAGTCCGCGCGCGCCGCTCGCCTCAACAAGACACATTCGGCACGAGCCTACGCACTGCACGTCTTTAAGATAGCAGAGTGTGGGTATTCTCACGTTGGCGAGCTTTGCCGCCTGTAATATAGTAGAACCTTCGGGCACGCTTACCTGTATGCCGTTAATAGTCAAATTTATCATTTTGTAGCACCTCACTTTTTAACGATTGCGCCGAACTTACAATGCGCTATACACTGACCGCACTTAATGCACGCTTTCAAGTCTATTTCGTGCGGGCTCTTTACCGTACCCGAAATCGCGTTTGCGGGGCAGTTGCGCTTGCAAAGCGTACAGCCCTTGCATTTTTCGGGATCGATATAGTATGAAAGTAACGACTTACAAACGCCAGCGGGACACTTTTTGTCCGCTATGTGCGCCTCGTACTCATCGTGGAAGTGTTCCATTGCCGAGAGTACGGGGTTGGGCGCGGACTGACCGAGCGCGCAGAGGGAGGAGGACTTCATATGTACGGCGATTTCCTTGATTTTTTCAAGGTCATCGTCTTCGCCCTTGCCCTCGGTGATTTTGGTAAGAATTTCCAAAAGACGCTTTGTGCCGATACGGCAGGGAACGCACTTTCCGCAACTCTCGTCCGCGGTAAATTCAAGGTAGAATTTGGCGATGTCAACCATACAGGTGTCCTCGTCCATAACGATAAGACCGCCGCTGCCCATCATAGAGCCG
>JAIDFD010000158.1 GCA_029054485.1 Clostridia bacterium
AAGACGGAACGCAGACTGTATACTTTTCCGAAATTGAAGCAACAAAAAATTCGGATATTAAATCACTTGGTGCACCACGGAAAGCCTAAGTCAAACGACTTAGGCTTTTTCGTGGTCTGTATTCAGTTCGTAGCGAATCAATCGTTCGCGCGAGCAAGCTTTGCTTGCGACACTTTGCGCCTTTGGCGCAAGCTCCCTGAAGGTGCACCATACGCAACCTAATTCGAATATTAGGTTGCGTTTTTCTTTTGCATTTCAAAATTTTTCAGCTTAACACCAAAACGCTCGATTTCTTGCTCTTTAATGACTGAATAGCCCCGACTTTCAAAAAACGGCTTTGCGGTAATCGATGCATAAGTTTTTATAAGTAAATAGCCCTTTTCCAACTCATTGCATAAAGCAGTAGCAATTCCTTGATTTTGATAATCTTTATGGACGAAAAGTAAATCTAAATAACCCGATTTATCGATACTGCCAAAACCCACAATAACGCCGATTATTTCAGCAATTAAAGTATATTGTTTCAATAAATCATTACGCCGTACTTTTAAGCTGTCGGCATTATTCGCCCAAGCGGTAAGCTGTTCCGCTGTATAGTCTTTTGAGTTGACGGAATGGACTGTTTCATAAAAAAGTTTTGACACTATATCGCAATCTTCATCTTTATATCGCCGTATTATCATAACTCAATTTCTATTTTGTAATTTTTATCTATTAAAATATAGTCCAACCCATATTCTTTACAAAGTTGCAAATTTACTTTATTTTCCGCTATTAAATCGTCTTTATTTATATCGGTTGTGATACGCTTTTCAATAACGCTCTCGAATTTTAAAATATCAGAAAAGTTGTTTTCAATATATTCGGCAGACATAATAAGACAATAGAATTTTATTTCGCGCAAGCAACTTTCGTCAAAATCTTTTTGCCATTCAAACGGAATATAGCAACCCTCTATTATAATACTTTGTTTATTTTCTATTGCCGTCTTTATCATTTCCTTTATAATTGACCAAAGATACGGTGTAAGTTTTTCGTCGTCATTTACGGTAAGCGAGGTTTTACCGCTTCTGATTAACCCCATTTTTAAGTGGTCGATAGAAAAATACGGAATTTTATATTTTTCCATAAGCCGTTGCGATAAAGCGGTTTTGCCCGTATGCGTTGTTCCCGAAATTAAAATTACCATAAAAATATTGTATCGCAAATTCACTTTATTTTCAACTGCATAATAGCCAAACTCAAAATGGCACTATGGCGGGGGCTTGTACGCGCCACAGTGCCATTTCAAGTTGCAGAAATTAAACTTGTAACTGTTAAGGTATCAAATATCAAAAATTTAAATCAAAGTCGAACTACCTAAATCAGTAGCTCGACTTTTTAAAAAAGAACGCTCCCCACCGCCATTCAGTATTCGAATAAGATTGCGGCTATATATTCAAAAACTACATTTTAACCAGTTCAATCGCTTGCTTACCGGATATATGCTCAATATCAAATCTGATTATTAAAAATTCCGTTTTAAACTTTTCAATTTCGTTTTTCAATTCATTGATATGGTCAGGATAATACTTATCACCCAATTCTTTTATAGCCGATAAAGCTTCTCCGCTATCATTTACAATATCAACATTACCAAAAGCTATTACGCTTTTATAAAATGTAGTGTATTTTTCGGGTTGAACATCGTCTTTATCAATTATACAAAAGGTTGCCTTTTTACAGTTATTTATTGCATCGATTTTATGCCCCGATTTAGCGCTATGAAAATAAATTTTTCCGTTTGAATAAACATAACTCAAAGGCACCGTATACGGATACCCGTTATTATCAACAACAGCTAAAACACCCGAAGTGTTACACCGTAAAATTCGTTCGATTTCAGTTTGCTGTAATTCCTGCTTAAATCTTCTCATTTTCTGAAACATTTTTTCTTCTCCTGCTTTTTGTTTTTTATTCATAATGCTCCAATTTATAAAACCGTATGTGTCTGTAACAAAGAACGCAATGAAACAAATTACCATAGGTAAGTATGTAATATTTTCATAACTTGCCATACTCCACATTATTATCAATACTATATCGTTTGCACCGTAACCTATTGCATAAAAACGGCTTCTTCGCGCTGTTAAGTAAGCCGCTATAAAAGAAGTTAATACTGATACTGTACTTATAATTAAATTTGCCGTATTGAGTGCTTGTAATACAAAGAAAAACAATACTGTAATAACCGCAGCCGCTATTAAGAACAAACACCATTCTTTACGGGAAAGAGTATTAACCTTAACTTCGCTCTTGTTTCCTTTATAAGGGTTGCGTAACCACGATATTAAAGCCCAAAGCGCGATTGGCGCACTCATTCCCAAATACGTTATCATTTCGCCATAGTAATTAAACGAATATGAAATAATGCCGTAAAATACGCTGAATACTATCGTTAAAAATTGCCCGATCGGATTGCCCTTTGAAACAAATATCAAAGCGGTTGCACCAATTAGCGAGCTGACTAAATAAAGATATTGTGTATTTTTGAAAACAAAGAAAAATACAACGATTGATATTACGCTAACACCCCAAATCAGCCATTCAATTAGTGTAATACTTTTTAAAAACTTTTTCATCGTGCCTTCAAAAAAAACAGCACTTTGCTTATATCTTCTAAGACCTGACGATATAAGTAAAATGCCGTTGCATTTGCAAGTACTCGGTAGCACTTGCTTCCCGATTTAATTTTTATCAGTATACAAAACAACATAAAAAAAGTCAAGCGTTTAATTTAAGCGTAAAAGCCTTTTGGCATTTTAACACTATATCGCAATCTTCATTTTATGTTGACGAACTCATAACGGCACAATAGCGGGTGCTTGATTAAAATCGACCTTTTTCCAAATAACGCGCTTTAAAACAAGTATTTTTTCATGATATAATAATAAAAAAATACGGAGTTTGCTGAAGTAGTGAAAATCCATAATTGGACTTTTGAAGAAAATAGATATTGCGTAGAACAAGCATTTGAAAATTTCGTAATTAATAAGGAAAACGACTTTGAAACAGTAATTTTCAAACTGTATTTACATTTTGACGGCGCAATCAAAAAAGGTTCGCTTAAAATGAAATTACAGAATATAAAATACCTGTTCAACAAGTATAACGTGCCCAACACGCTTTACCTCGGGGAACTGCAAAACACTTCGGAGGATAACGAATACGCTTTTATTGCAGTCTGTAAAAAGTATTTATTTAAAAAAGTCTAAGTCGAACACCCCGACTTACGTTCTTTTTTTATTTACCGTACTGTGTCATCGGTAAACCTGCTGCCTTTAATAAAAAATTCAAGAGTTAATTTTCCGTCTTTCCTAAAATGCTCATTTGCTTCAAATAGCCCAATTTTTTTGAATTTATAGGATTGAACTCAAATCCCGAACCTACCACATCTCCGATTATTGCTACAAGCATAAACCCTCCTTAAAGCACAAAACTCTCTTTATCCTGCAAAATTACGACTTCCCCTGAGGGGATAATATCTTTCAATAATTCGGGTTTTTCGCTATGAATGGGTATGATTGTTTTTGCTTGTGTAATTTCACAAATCTTTTTAATTTCATCTACGCTTGCGTGTCCGCTTGTATGCAAATAGATTATACGGCAACCGCCATTTAAAGCACTGTTTACAAAATTACTTTTATATTCATCAAAAGCGGGGTGCGATTTATCTAAGTAGCCACTCACATGGAATAAATCAGCAAGCTATTCGGGAACGCTTCAATAGCCTTTTTAGTGATATAATTTGTTCTGCCCAAGAAGAAAAACCCGCGTTCTCTCATAAGTTCGTGTAAATTTTGCCCGTAAGAATAAATCTTTTGCCTGCCAAAATTGTAAAATGGCGAAGTTGTATTTTGAGTAACAATATTAAGAATTTCCGACTGAAAATCTTCTTCACATACTATAAAAGCTTTTTTGTTTTTTATAGCAGCATTATAAAATTCGGCAATAGTATCTATATTTGTTGAACTGCAAAGAGCAAAGACGTATTTATTTTCATTTAAAAGCATATCTGCCTGCATACCAAGCTCGTGTTCGGTCATTACTTTTTCGTCTATGCGGGAAAGCATAGTACCTTCCGTAATAAGCACATCTATATTTTTGCAATACTTTTCAAAAACAGTGGGCATTTTATTGCCCCTTGCTCCGTGCATACGAAAATCGCCCGTATGTAAAATACGTTTACCTTCCGCCTCAACAAGCAACATATAAGCGTCAAAAGCCGAATGATCTATCGTGTATGGTGTGACTTTTATATCGCCAAAGTAAAGAGGCTTGCCTACTGTAAATTCCTTGAATGTATTTACCTTTTCGGGGTTGCCTTTATTCAATTTACTTTTTAACACGCCTTGAACCACACCGTAAATTTGCTTTGCGGCTTTTCCCATATATATAGGAATATCCGGCAATACACTTTCAAACATTCCCGCATGGTCGCCGTGATAATGAGTGATAAGCACAGCATTGCAATTTGGCGTGCCATGTGTTACACCGTCTATTTCAAACGCTTGCTGGTTTTTACAATTTACAGACGGCAATTCCTCGCCCATATCAATTATTATTCGGGCATTTGCGGTTTTTATTTCAGTAACACAACCGCCTATCTGATGAGTGCCACGATATACTTTTATTTGCATAAGCTGTTCCATATTTCGTCTGTCGACGGTCTTTCCTCTTGCTTGAACCAAGCAACATTATTTGCTCCAAGTGCAGTAGTTATTGTATCAATGCTATACCAATTATTAGCAGTAAAAATTTCCGGCGTTTCGTAAACAAGTAATTTGGCAGGCTGAATAACAATTTTAGGCAAATTATAATTAGTTCCGAAAAGATTGTTGATTATCTTAATGTGATTTGCATATTGACTAATTATTGTTTGTTCCTGTTCAGCAATAGACGCCGAATAGGTATTGACTTGTGAAATTACTTCCGGAATAAGTCCGCATTTAACATTTACACGGCTATCCGAAAAAATTTTACCCTCGACAAACATAAGCTCAGATGATTGTGTATTATAAAGAACTAAATCACATTTTTTGCCGCTACCGATTGTACCGTTAAGGTTGACTTCAATATCAAGTACAATCGCACTAAATGAATTGTTACTACAAAATGTACTACAATTAAGGCTGTCTAAAAGCTGACGTTCTTTATTACATCTTTTGTATTTGTAAACTTAATTTCATTCTGCTTTTTAGCCGCTTCATAATCACTTAATGCAACAATTCCAAAATTATATTTTTTATATGCTTCATCTCTTGTAAATGCACCATTTGAAAACTTAAACAGGCAACCGCCTTTATAATAAAAATAAAGTTGATTTTTCCTAACCGCCGGAAAAACAACGCCCGAAAGAATATCATTTTTAAGTAGATTAAAAAGTTCAATATTTTTATTATTGTATAAAGCAGCTATTTGTTTTTCATCTAAACAACGTATAAAACTCATATCCAATCCTTAAAATTCCTTTTAAAAATAATAGCATTTTTATTAAGAAAAATCAACAGCAGTTATTATTATTTAACGAAATAGCACTATGGCGGGCGCTTGACTAACCGAGTGCGCGGCTTCGCAGATAATTCAACTTCCTTGCCGAACTGCGCACTAAAAAAGCCTAAGTCGAACGACTTAGACTTTTTTAATTTTATTTTAATCAGACAGCCTTACCAGCTTCATAGGCTTGCGCGGGAAAAGCGGTGTTGTTTATTTCACCCTTTTTGGTTACTCCGACCCCGCGGATTACTCCCTTTAAGCTTACGCCGTCAAAGCAGTCAATCCAGCCCTGAATATCGCTCACGCACCCGTCCATTGCGCTTTCGTCGCCGTCCGCCGCCGTTGCGAGAAGGTACACATCTTTAAAATTGTTTTTGCGACCGTACAGCGGATTTAATCTGTCCAGAAAGGTTTTAAGCTGTCCGCAAACCGAGTAATAATACACCGGCGTAGCAAATACTATTACATCCGCGCTTTGAAAGCTATCATAAAGCGCATTCATTCCGTCGTCTAAAATACACTTGCCTCGCGACTGGCATGTCATACAGCCCGTACAGAATTTCAGATTAATATCTCGCACCGCAACGAACTGCACCGAGTTCCCCGCAGCTTTTGCGCCCTCGGCAAATTTCTGCGCCAAAACTTCCGAATTGCCGCCCTTCCTCGGCGAACTCGTAACTATTATTACGTTTTTCATTTTTACAATTCCTTTTTAAATATAATCTTTTTTTAACTTGTTTATCAGATAATCAAGGCAATATATTTTGCACTCTTCAGAATGTACGCCGTCCAAGATTTTCCTTCTGTGTACTAAGAGTAAAGAAAGCATCTCAGAAATTTTTTGCTCCGAATATAGCTGCATAAGTTTACTTACAAGCAGGTCATCGCAACCCGCATCGATCGTATTTTGTTTTATTGCACCGTAGACGGATTCCATAATTCAACCTCAATACCAATCGTGCTTTTCGTTTCTGTCAAGCGCGGCAATCGCACTCATCTCTTCATCGCTTAAAGAAAAGTGAAACACGGATATGTTTTCAAGTATATGGTCGGGATTCGATGAACCCGGTATAGCAACCACTCCGCGTTGCAAATGCCAACGCAAAATAACTTGTGCGGAAGAAACACCGTGAGATGCGGCAATTTCCGTAATCGTACTGTCTGCAAGCAATGCCCCAGTAAAGCCCCTGCCTCCGAGCGGATACCACGCCTGCATAACAATACCGAGATTGTGCATATACGGCACTACGGCTTGCTCCTGGTAGTAAGGGTGTATTTCATTCTGTATAAGCGCAGGCATAATATTAACTTGCGAGATGAAACCGTCTATCTCTTCAATGTACCAATTCGACAGCCCGATAAAGCGTATTTTGCCTTGTTCTACGAATTTCTCTATTGCCAAATATGCTTTAACATCGTTTGAGCCGGGATGGTGCAAAAGCATCATATCTATGTATCCGATATCTAGTGCATCGAGCGCGTCCTGTATTGCTTTTTCAGGGTTTGCAAACTGCGCACCCGGATAGATTTTTGTAATGACGAAAATTTCTTCTCTGGGTATGCCGCTACTGCGCACAGCTTGCCCGACCTCTTTTTCATTGCCGTACATATAGGCTGTATCAATCAGCCTGACGCCCCTTTCAAGCGCAGATAAAAGAGAATTAACGCACGTTTCTCCGTGCAGGCTGTACGTTCCGATTCCGAGAACAGGCATTTCAAATCCGCTGTTGAGCATAACGGTCGGTGCGCGTCCGTTTTCACCGCTTTCCAAATCGAAATTTGCCACATCGGGCGTAAGTTTTATATCTAGACTTTCTATCCAGTCGGCAACCGTTTTTTGCGAAGCTCCCGAAGCAAATCTTCTACCCGATACCCATTCCGCGTCAGGGGCAAGAGAGTGTAAATTTGTATCGATTGAACCTATTGAGCTACTGTGCGACGTGCAGAACGGAACTATCGTCTTACCCGAAAAATCGTAGCTTTCCAAAAAAGTATAAATAATCTTCGGCGCCTGCCCGTGCCAAATGGGATAGCCTAAAAATATCACGTCGTATTTTTCGATATTTTCAACCTCGCCGCTTATTTCGGGACGTGCGGTTGGGTCGGCTTGCTCGCGGTCGGCTCTGCCGCCGGTATAATACCGCAGATCTTCCGCCGTGTAGGGCACTTCGGGGACCAATTCGTAAAGCGTTCCTTTCGTTTCGGTTTGGATATGCCGCGCTATTGCCTGCGTTGTGTTCGTGCATGAAAAGTAAGCTATAAGAACTTTATTTGCAATTCCTGCGGCGGGTTTGGTTCCGTTGTTGTTTCCACAGGCGGTCAATCCCAATAATCCCATAATTATCAGCACTACCCCTAATATTCTTTTCATAGATTACTCCAAGCTAAATTATAAACTTGCTTGTAAAACGGCGCGGATATCTTCCTCGTTAAATACTTTGTAGCCGCCGTCCATAACAAGCGTGCTTTTTACCATTCCGTCAAGCATATCCTTAGTTGCGCCGAGGTCTGTTATATTCATAACAAGCCCGATTTTTTTCATCCATTTTTCCATAGCCTTTAACCCCTCTTCCGCTATTTGCGTCTGGGTTTTGCCTTCGGGGTTTACGTTCCAGACATTCACGGCGTAGCGTGCAAATTTCGCCGTGCCGTAGGGAAGAATGTATTTGTAGTACGGCATAGTAACGGCGGCAAGAGTCATACCGTGTGTTGCGTCCGTATGGGCGGCAACCGCTTGACCCAGCATGTGCACCATCCAGTCGGTGGTTTTGCCCTTTGCAACAAGCGTGTTCAACGCCCAGGTTGCCGTCCACATAATATTGCTTCTCGCTTCGTAATCGGTAGGATTTTCTACCGCAATATCCGCGCTGTGGACGAGCGAACGCAAAAGCCCTTCCATAATGTAATCGCTCGTGTTGTCGTCCGTGCCCGAAAAATACTGTTCGAGAATGTGCGACATTATGTCGTAAATTCCCGAAACCATTTGGTATTTGGGTAAAGTAAAGGTAAATTCGGGATTCAGAACAGAAAACTTCGGATAAACCTTTTCACCAAAAACGTGTCCGATTTTAAGCTTTTGTTCATGGTTGGTGATTACCGAGCCGCCGTTCATTTCACTGCCGGTGCCTACCATTGTCAGAACACAGCCAACGGGAACAATCTCGCAAGTCGGCTCTTCAAAGCGGATAAAGTATTTATCCCACGCGTCATCGTTGCAGTTTACCGAAACCGAAACGGCTTTTGCGTAATCGCACACCGAGCCGCCGCCGACTGCGAGTATCAAGTCGGCTTTTGCTTTTTTTGCGCGTTTGATACCCTCGTTGAGTTTTTCGCTCGTCGGATTGGGCATAACGCCCGCGTCCTCGAAAATCTCTTTACCGTTTGCTTTGAGAATTTTAACTACCTTTTCATAAATGCCGTTTTTCTTGATTGAGCCGCCTCCGTATACGAGCAAAACGTTTTTGCCGTATTTGGGCAGTTCTTCGTTGAGCCCGTCAAGGGAATTTTTACCGAAGTAGAGTTTTGTGGGATTGCAATAAGTGAAATTACCTAACATTTTATTTACTCCTTAATAATCTTTATAATTTTAGCGGCAACGCCCGCAACCACTACATTGTCCGGTACGTCTTTGGTTACAACTGCGCCTGCGGCGATAACCGCCCCGTTGCCGACAGTTACTCCCGAAAGTATAGTTGTGTGCGCGCCTATCCAGACGTTGTTACCTATTTTGATAGGGGCGGGCGACATATTTGCGCGGGCTTCGGGCTTTAAATCGTGATTTAACGTTGCCATTACGACCTGTTGACCGATAAGAACGTTATCGCCGATTTCAATGCCTCCCTGGTCTTGAAAACAGCACCCCGAATTGACAAATACGTTTTTGCCCACCGTTATGTTTTTTCCGTAATCGGTATAAAAGGGCGGAAACAGCGTAAAGCTTTCGTCTACGCACCGTCCTGTCAGTTCGGAAAAAAGTTTGCATAATTCTTCGCGGGTATGGTACTCGTTATTGATTTTAACCGTCAGTTTTCTTGCCGTTTGCGCTTCTTCATGCATATGCAGGTGCAAATCCGAATTTGCAATAATATGCGTTTTCTTTTTCATTTCTTGCCTGAAATCCGCTATTGTCATACACCCCTCCGCCCGGTTACAATAATATTTTATTAGTTAGTCGGCAATATGTCAAATACTTATATTTTATGGCTCACCCATAATTGACACGCATATGTTTGTATGATATACTTTTCCAAAGGCGGTGCATTATGGAATTAAGGGAATTAAAATATTTTCTGGCTGTCGCCCGTGAAGAAAGCATATCCAAAGCAGCGGAAGCCTTATTTATTACCCAACCCAACTTGTCACGGCAGATGCAAAACCTCGAAAAGCAGTTGGGTCGGAGTTTGTTTATCCGCGGCAGCAGAAAAATTACTCTTACAGAAGCAGGAAAGCTTCTTTATAAGCGGGCTGAAGAAATAATCGAGCTGTATGATAAAACCGAAAGCGAGCTGAGCGCGCCTATTACGGAATTGAGCGGCGACATCTATATCGGCGGCGGCGAAAGCCACGTTATGAGCCTGATAGCAAAAGCGGCGCATAGCATACAAGAGCAATATCCTGACGTGCGTTTTCATTTGTTCAGCGGTGATAGCGGTACAATTTCGGAAAGGCTTGATAAAGGACTTATCGATTTCGGAATTTTTATAGAGCCGTTCGATGTGAGCAAATACGATTATATGCGTTTACCGCTCTATGATACGTGGGGCGTGCTTATGAGAAAGGATTGCCCGCTTGCCGAAAAAGAAAGCATATTGCCCGAAGATTTATGGGATAAACCTCTTATTCTTTCCCGTCAGGCGCACGGCAAAAATATGATTAGCGAATGGTTCAGAAAAGATATGGTAGAACTCAACGTAGTTGCAACGGGAAACTTGCTTTATAATATGTCCCTGCTCGTTGAAGAAGGCGTTGGCTATGCCCTTTGTCTTGATAAGATAATTCGGACGGACGGAAACAGCAACCTCTGTTTCAGACCGCTGAATCCCGAGCTTATATCGCACCTCAATATTGCGTGGAAAAAATATCAGGTATTTCCGAAATGTGCCGAAGTATTTTTAAAAAAGCTGCAAGACTTGATTTGAAAAAAACCGATAGGGTGTTTACCCCTATCGGTTTTTTAAAAAGCTTTTTAATGCAGGAAAGTTTTTATCAATTTATCGTTTCTCTTTTTATAGGGTTGATAGCGCATAGGCATATCAATCCAGTTCTTTTTATCGATGATACTCTTATAGTGGGTAAACGTGTCAAAGCCCGTCTTGCCGTGGTACGAGCCCGTTCCGCTCTCTTTAAATCCGCCGAAGGGCATATTGGACGTTGCAAGGTGGATAACCACGTCGTTTACACAGCCGCCTCCGAAGCCGAGTTCGGTCGTAAGCTTTTTAATGCGTTTTTTATCCGTTGAAAAGATATACGCCGCCAAAGGCGCGTCGCAGCTTTCCACGCGGTCTACTACCTCTTTGATTTCTTTGTAGCAGATTACGGGCAACACGGGTCCGAAAATTTCTTCCTGCATAACCGCGTCGTCAAAGGTTACGCCGTCCAAAACGGTGGGCTCTATCCTCAGCTCCTCTTCGCTGAAAGCCCCGCCGCAGACAATCTTGTCCTTATCGATAAGGCTTAAAATGCGCTTAAAGTGCTTTTCGTTAATAATTTTTCCGTAAGCGGGATTTTCAAGCGGGTTTTCGCCGAACTGCTTTTTTATCTGCAACTTTATCTCGGATATAAGCTTGTCGTGAATTTTTTCCGAACACATTATATAGTCGGGAGCAACGCAGGTCTGACCGAGGTTCAAAAATTTGCCCCAGACAATGCGCTTTGCTGCAAGCGGGATATTCGCCGTTTCGTCCACGATACAGGGGCTTTTGCCGCCCAGCTCAAGCGTTACGGGCGTTAGGTTTTCCGCCGCCTTTGCATACACGATTTTTCCGACCGCCTTACTGCCCGTGAAGAAGATATAGTCGAACTTGGTATCAAACAACACCTTGTTCACCTGCGAGCCGCCGAAAATCACGGCAACGTATTCCTCGGGGAAAACGCTTGAAATTACTTTTTTAATCGCCTCGTTTGTATTAGGCGAGTACGCGCTGGTCTTTAAAACGACCGTATTGCCCGCGGAAACCGCCGCGATAAGCGGGTCTATCGAAAGCAGAAAAGGATAATTCCAGGGATTCATTACAAGCACCGTGCCGTAGGGCGAGGGCAGACGGTAGCTCTTGGAAGCGAACTGCGCAAGCGGAGTTTTCACGCGCACGGGCGCGGAGTACTTTTTGACGTGCTTTATCATATGGGAAAGCTCGCTTAACACAAGCCCCGTTTCGCACATATAGCTTTCGCTCGCACTCTTGCCCAAATCCTTTTTCAAACCCTCGTGAATTTCATCAAGGTTATCCTTTATCGCCGCGTAAAGTTTTTTGAGATACGAAAGTCTGAACTTTACGTTCAGCGTCTTTCCGCTCTTAAAAAATTCGTTCTGCCTTTGCACTATTTCCGAAATTTCAGTCTGCATAACTACCTGCCTTTAAATAAATTTGCTTTAACTTTTCCCTGCCCCACAAAACCGGTACGGGATAGAGAGGATTTGCCTCTTTTTCCGCGTGGGAGGCAAGCTCTTCTATATCTTCCGACTTGATAAAATCGAATTTTTCGGGTATGCCGAATTTTTTGTTCATCTGCTCTATCTTTGCAATCACTTTCTCCGCCGCCTCACTTGCGGGGGTATCCGCGTCCGCCAAGCCGCAGTAAACTGCAATCTCTTTGAGTTTTTTATGCGCGGACTTTCCGTACTCTCTTAAAACTATCGGCAGCAGTACGGCGTTTGCAAGTCCGTGCGGAGTATCGTACTTTCCGCCCAAGGAATGTGCGACCGCGTGAACATAGCCAACGTAAGCCTTTGAAAAAGCTCTGCCCGCCTTGTGCGAGGCGATAAGCATATTGCGCCTTGCCCCGCGCGTGCCGTCCGAGTAAGAGATTTCAAGATTTTCAAAAACGGTTTTTACCGCGTCCAGCGCGTCCGCCCTCGTCGACCTGTTTCCGCTCTTGCCGATATACGCCTCAACAGCGTGGGTGAGCGCGTCCATACCCGTTGTCGCTACAACGAAGGGCGGCAAAGTCTTAGTCACCTCTTCGTCCAGAACGGCATAGGACGGAATGAGCGGAAAATCATTTATCGCGTATTTAAAGCGTGTTTCCGCGTCCACGATAACGCAGGCGAGCGTGGTTTCGCTTCCCGTTCCCGCCGTGGTGGGAATTGCAATCAAAAGAGGTATTTTTTTGTTTACCTTTAAAATTCCGCGGAGAGACGAAAGCTGTTTTTTGGGTCTTGCAATCAGTGCGCCCGCGCCCTTTGCGCAGTCCATAGGCGAGCCGCCGCCGAAAGCAATCAGGCAGTCGCAACCGCCTTTTTTGTAGGTTTCAACCGCGTCCGCAACGTTTACGGTCGTAGGGTTTGCAACCACGTCCGAAAAAACGCAATAACTTACCCCCGCCGCTTCAAGACTTTGTTCAAGCCCCTTGCAAAGCCCTAAATTATAAATGGTTTTATCGGTGACGATAAGGGGCTTATGCTTGCCGCAGTTTTTAATCGTTGCGGGGATTTCATCAATCTTTGAAATGATTTTCGGGTCTTTATAGGGAAGAAGCGGCAGTGCGATTTTCAGCACCGTCTGAAAAGTTCTGCAATAGAACGCCTTGAAAGTGTTTACTCCCTTTACCGCGCTTTCGAATATTGCAAACGCGAGCATAAACTGCGCGGGGTAATAGGTTGCAAGGCAAAGTATTCTGGGCACGGTGCGGATTTTGCCGAACATATTTAAAAGCAGTGATAAATCGGAAATGTAAAAAAGAATACTTCCCACCGCGATAAGCACGCTTAACGCCGTACGCATTTTTAAATTTGAAAGCGCTTTTCCAACCATAATAGAAAGTATCAACGCATAAACCGCGCAGACCATTTCCATTAAAGCCCCGCCGAAATCGAACATCGGCGCAAGGGTTATAAACAGCACGGACGGCACGAATATGCACGCCGAAGCGATTAAATCGGTGTAATGAAATTTGTTAAGACAGAAATACGCCGCCGCATAAAAGACGTGTGCCGCCGCAAACAGCGCGGTGCCCGAAATGAAGTACGCGTCCGCAGTATTGTAGTTTACAACGTCCCCCGCCATTGCCAGAACAAGTCCCGTCAGCATAAGGCAGACAAAGCGTTTTTCCGCTCCTGCTTTCAGTGCGTAAACGGTACTTACAATTCCCGCAAGCACAAAGCACGCGCTGGTTACGCTTTTCAAAACAAGGCTTGGATTTAAAATGAACACTACATCAAGCGCGATTATCGCAAGTAAGAGCAAAAAATTCAAAGCTAAAATTGTTTTCTTCATACTTCCTCTTATACCGCCGTCAACTTGCCCGTCTTGAACGAATAGGAGTACGTTGCGCCCGCCTTGTCGTAATTTTCGTTGGCGACCCAAAGCACGGTTTTATCCGTCAGGTTGTAAACCACGCTGTGAACGGTAACGCCACCGCCGCCGTTCCACGTTCTTCTTCCGACCTCTTTCAAAATCTGCATAGCCGCGTTTTCGTCCGCAACCACGCCGTTATTTTCATAGAGGTTTTTGTAAATATGTTGATACCTGTCCCAGCCGCCCTTGTCCTCATCGCTTTCGTAGTAATCTTTGTGGTCTTTTACGATAAAGTTGGTTACCCACTGATAGTCGAAGTCCGCGCCGCCTCGAAGTCCTGCGTACATATCATCGGTATTGTACAAAACCTTCAAAACGCGTGCCGAACCGTCGTTGTCGGTTTTATCGGTTGCGTTCTCTTCGGGCAGCCACTCCAAAATCGCGCTCTTGCCGCTTGCGTCCGCTATCATATAGTGGAATGACGACTTAGCCGAATCGTGAAGGTTATAGCCCGAAATAAGCTCCACCGCCTCGTCCACGTTTGCGCAGTAATCCAGTATCATTCTCAGCATGGTGGTCGAAGTGAAGTTAGGTTTGTTCGGGTCGCTTTGGTCGGTCGCAACCGTGCCGCTGTCGTTGAGGGAGTAATCCTCGCCCTGATAGGACATAAATATCGAACAGCTAAGCCCCATTTCGTTCATACCGTCGAGTGGCGTGTAGGGCGCGGCAAAACAGGTGATTTTGTTCATAAGCCCCGATAGGTCTTTCTCGGTATCTATTCCTATGTAGTTCATATCCACGGTTGAAAAGGACTTGTATCTTCCCTTGCCGGGGCTGTTGCAGATTGTAATGCAGACGTTGGTTTTGTCAAAGTCGTAATTGCGTGCAAACAGCACGTCGTTGTCGGGTGTGAGCGCGGTGAACGCCGAGCAGTTCACGTCCGACTCGCCGATATTCACTTTCATAAGTCCTTTTGTTATATTACTTGTTATAAAGCCAATAAGCTCGCTGTCGGACGACGCCCCGCCGCGGCTTACGAATTTATCAAGGTAAAAGCCGCCCTTAACGTTCATACTGTAAACCGAGCCTTCTTTGTTTTTATCGTTTCGCGCCTGCAAATGTCTTATGCTTGAAACTGTGGAAATCACGTCGCCCCAAAGACAGCTTACGGTGATACCCAAAACCGCCGCGATAACGATAATCACCGCAAGCGTAATGCTTACCGCCCTGAACCAGAGCTTACTCCAAAGTTCTTTCAATTTTGCCATTTATATACTCCTTTAAATGTTATACCATTGATTCGTAATACTTTTTCAGATTACCGGCAATCGTCTGCAAGCACTTGTAAAAGAAAGCTCTCTCCTCTTCGGACATATCCGCACTTCCGCCGCGCACCGCCTTTTCCGCTTTCTCATCGATTTCTTCCGCCACGCGTCCGCCCTCCGCGGTAAGAAAAATCGGCGCGTTATAGGTCTTGGGGTCGTACTCGATATATCCCTTTTGCTTCAACACCTTTAAAGCGCGCGAAATCGCCGCCTTGTCCTCGTAAGTGAGCCGCATAAGTTCGCTTGCCGTCAGTCCGTCTTTGTGCTGTTCGAGATAGTAGATACACATAACGTGAATACACTGCAAGCCGTACTCGCGCATTTCGCGCTGCTTGATTTTCTGCACCAGTTTATTGATTTTTAAAATGGTCACCGTAAACGTCTCAAATATCTTTTCCATAACTCACCCTTTCTTTGTACGTTGATTTGTCAACAAGTTATATGATAACTGTTTTCCCGCCCTTTGTCAACAAAATCGGTTGACAAATCAACAACATTATACAAAAAGGCGGCGCGGACAAATGTCCGCGCCGCCGATTCAAGTTTTATCAATAGTCCGCGTTGTCGTAAAAGCCGTCCACGTCAAAGCCGGACTCCTCTTCACGGGTGCGCATTACGGGCTTGCTCTTAGTGGTATCCACCGTGGTTGTGGTGGTAATCACAGCGTCCGAAGGATATTGCGCGTGCCCGCCCTGTGTGCTCTCTTCAACGCTCTGCGGTATCGCCGTTGGCGCAGTCGCCGGTTTGTCAGCCGTTGCAATATTTTTCAACGCCGCAACCACTAGTGCGCCGAGCATATCCATTGCAGGCGTTTGCGGCGCGTGCGGAAGGCTGTAATCGGGTAAGCCGTATCCGCTCCGTATTTGCTCGCGCAGTGCCGCAAGCTCTATGCTGTTGCGTGAGCCTCTGTCAACGCTCTGTTCGGCGCGGAGCGCCGCAAGCTCCGCCCGCTGTTCCGCATCATACCGTGCGCGCTGTTCCGCCTGCATTGCGTTAATCTGCGCTTCGAGCCTTGCTATCGCTGCGCCGTCTGCGCTCTGCTGGGGCATAGGCGCATACTGAGGCATAGGCTGGGGCACAGGCATTTGATAATACTGCGGAACGGGCTGAGGCATATATTGAGGCTGTTGGAGCTGTTGCGCCTGCGGTACTGGTTGTTGTACGGGAGGCTGTTGAACAGCCATTGAAGCCATACCTGCACCTGCCATGCCCATTCCCGCCTGTGCGCGTATCTTTTCAAGCTCGGCTTCCTGCTTCGCTTTCGCAAGCTCGCGCTCCGCGTCAAGCTTTTCTTTTTGCAGTCTGCGCTCCTCTTCTCTGCGTTGTCTTTCCTCTTCCTTGCGCCGCTTTTCTTCCTCTCTGCGCTCCTTTTCCGCCGCCTTCTTTTCAGCGCGCTCTTCTTTAGTCTTTCTGCGTTTTACCGCCACGGCGATTATTATAATAAGCAATATCAGCGCGGCAACCGCAATCACAATCCAAAGCCAATAAGCCTTTAAAAACTGTACAATCTTTTCCCAGATTGTCGGAACGTACTTGGGCGTGTAGGTATAAGTTTCCGAGCCCGAGTCCATATCCGCCTGCGTGCTTTCGTCCAGCTCTATGTTGTTTGAGTACAACGGATTTATCCGCGCCGTTACCTGATAGGTTACCCCGCCCGCAAGATTATCTCTGTTTGTAAACTCTTTTCCGTCCGAATTGGTATACACCTGAGTTAAAAAATTGCTCTCGGTCGTTTCCGCAAGCTGACTTGCACCCGGCACCCAGATTGAATTTTCATCGTCCCATACGGCGGCTACCTTTGCTTTCAGAATCTTCCAGGTTAGTTCAACAGTGGTTCCGTCCGCACTTAATTGCGCAGAGGTAAGACGCGCCGTCAATCCGTAACGTGCAGGGGTTGCGGTCTGGTTTTCCCAAACCACACTACCGAGTAAGCTGTCCTTGATTTTAAACTTAACGGTATACTCTCCCGCGTTTTTACCGGTAATTGTTCCGCTAACGTCGAGATAGGTTGCAACTTCTGATGAAGTAAGATTTTGAAGTTCGCTTAAAACTTCAAAAGTTTCACCCGTGTAGGTCAGCTCGTTCACTTCGGGAATTTTCAGCTCTATTAATACGGGGTCGCTCTCAACTTCAACAGTAAACGTGGTAGTTATGCTGTCGTCGTTGTCATAGGTTACTTTTACGGTTACCGTTCCTACCGATAATCCGCCGCTTTCTGTACTAAGCGTGTAAGCCGTAAT
>JAIDFD010000159.1 GCA_029054485.1 Clostridia bacterium
GAGGGATTCGAACCCCCGTACAGTTGCCCGTAACACGATTTCGAGTCGTGCGCGTTCGACCACTCCGCCATCTCTGCAACAGTCGATTTAAATCTAACAGAAATATAATATAAAATTCAACAAAAAAAATCAAGTAATTTTTGCGATGATAACAATCTTGATTTAAAAATTTTTTATTGACTTTTAAAACGACATAAATTATACTAAAAATCAGTGGGGTGGGTACCAATGAAAATTATTGACGCGCATGCGCATGTTGCACAGTTTATCGCAGGTTTTACTTCCCGCGGCGAGCTACGCCCCGTTGGCGAGGGGAAAGCGCAATACGCTACCGGCGAGGTCTTTCAGATGTTTCCGCCCGAAATGGGGGATACAGGCGTTTCGCCCGAAGCTCTGATGAGCGTTATGGACAACAACGGCGTAGATAAAGCTGTATTACTGCAGGGGAACTGGCTTGGTTTTCATAATGAATACACTTACGCGGCGATTAAAAAGTATCCCGACCGTTTCACTGGTGCGGCGACTTACGACCCGTTTTGCGTTAAGGCGGAAGAAATCCGCAATCACCTTTTTGACGAGCTTAATTTTAAGGCGGTTAAATTCGAGCTTTCTAACGGCTCGGGACTTATGGCTAACCGCGAATTTTATATTGACGGCAAGGTTATGAACGACTGCTTCGCGCACGCAAGCGAAAGGGGGCTGACCGTCGTTCTCGATATAGGCAGACCTCGCAATTCCTGTTGGCAGGTTGACGCCGTTGCTTTGGCAATTAAAAAGTTTCCCACCGTAACTTTCGTGCTTTGTCATTTGCTTGCACCGCAACAGGACGACGGCGAGCTGTTAAGGCAGTCGCTTAACAAATTGCAGTTTAAAAACGTCTATTTTGATATTGCCGCGCTTGCCGCAAACCAGAAGCCCGAAAATTATCCGTACCCGACTGCGGTTGAACATTTAAAGACGGCAAAGTCAATTATCGGTGCGGACAGACTGATGTTTGGCAGCGATATGCCTTGCACGCTTGCAAGGGACAGTTATAAACATCTGACCGACTATATAATTAATTCGGCGGTTTTTACCCAAAGCGAGCTTGAACAGGTCTTTTATAAGACTGCCGAAAACATTTATTTTAATAAAAGATAATTTGCCGAACGGCTTTAAAGGAGAATATTATGAAGTATGTGCAACAGGTTCTTGAAAATTTAAAAAAGAACAATCCGAACGAACCCGAGTTTCATCAGGCGGCTACCGAAATTTTGACAACGCTTGCGCCCGTGGTCGAAAAACACCCCGAGTACGAAGCGGCGGGTCTTTTGGAAAGATTTGTCGAGCCTGAAAGAGCGGTTATGTTCCGCGTGCCCTGGGTTGACGATAAGGGTAAAGTTCACGTCAACAAAGGATACCGCGTTCAGTTCAACAGTGCAATAGGTCCCTATAAGGGCGGACTTCGGTTTCATCCTTCGGTAAATCTTTCTATAATAAAATTCCTCGGACTTGAACAGATTTTAAAAAACAGTCTTACAGGACTGCCTATAGGCGGCGGTAAGGGCGGCTCGGACTTCGACCCTAAGGGTAAGTCGGACAGGGAAATTATGAATTTCTGCCAAAGCTTTATGACTGAATTATACCGCCATGTCGGCGCTGACACGGACGTTCCCGCAGGCGATATAGGAGTAGGCGGCAGGGAAATAGGTTACCTTTTCGGACAGTATAAAAGAATCCGTAACGAACACGTTGGCGTTCTTACGGGCAGGGGACTTACTTACGGCGGAAGCCTGGTAAGAACAGAAGCAACCGGCTACGGACTTGTGTATATTACGGAAGAGGCGTTAAAAGCTCGCGGCGACAGTTTTGAGGGCAAGACGGTTATAATTTCAGGTTCGGGCAACGTTGCGATTTACGCGTGTGAAAAGGCACAGAGCCTTGGCGCGAAAGTCGTGGCTATGTACGACTCCGACGGATATATTCACGACCCCGACGGCATTAATCTTGACGTTATAAAGGACATAAAGGAAGTCAAGCGTGGCAGAATTAAGGAATACGTTAAAAAGGTCAAGAAAGCGACATACAAAGAAGGGTGCAAAGGTATCTGGACAATCCCTTGCGACATTGCTCTGCCCTGCGCAACCCAAAACGAAATCGATTCAGAGAGCGCGAAAATACTTGTTAAAAACGGCGTAAAGTACGTTGCTGAGGGCGCGAATATGCCTTCAACGCTTGAAGCTATAGAAGTGTTCCAAAAGAACAACGTTGTGTTCCTGCCTGCAAAAGCGGCGAACGCCGGCGGCGTTGCGACTTCCGCGCTGGAAATGGCGCAGTCATCGGGCAGAATGTTCTGGTCGTTTGAAGAGGTGGACGCTAAGCTTAAAAATATCATGGTAAGCATTTATCATAATATGGAAGACGCAGCTAAGGAATACGGCTATGAGGGCAACTACGTAATGGGTGCTAATATCGCGGGCTTTATAAAAGTTGCTACCGCAATGATGGCGCACGGCATAGTTTAATATTTTAAAACAGATACAAATC
>JAIDFD010000016.1 GCA_029054485.1 Clostridia bacterium
GCGTGCCCCTTGACTTTTATAAAATGCAGTGTGTGTTTTTGCGATAAACCGTATAAAATCTTCCATAAATCCACGTTCTGAACGGGTTTATTGTCAGATTTTTTCCAATTCAAACGCTGCCAGTCGTAAATCCAGCCGCGCGCAAATGCGTTAACAGTATAAGCGGAGTCGCTGTAAACGTCCACTTCGCAATCGTATTTAAGATTTTTTAAACCCTCGATTACAGCGGTAACCTCCATACGGTTGTTGGTGGTATTGTCTTCCGCGCCCGAAATCCGCTTTTCGTGTCCGTTATATATCAGAACCGCGCCCCAACCACCAACGCCGGGGTTTCCCGAACACGCGCCATCGGTATACAGCGTAACCCTCTTCATTTATCAGTGTTTTCCTTTAACCTTTTAACGCAAGCGTCCACAGCGGCACCGACTATTCCGCGAAAATTTTTCTCTTCAAAAGTCTTAATGCCTTCAATAGCAACGCTGCCTTTGCCGCAGGACTGCATAAGAAGTTCGGGCAAAGACTGCTCTTCCCTCTGCACCATTTCTGCCGCGCCCAAAACCGTTTGGACAGCCAAAATTTTAGCCTCGCTTTTAGGAAGTCCCTGCTTTACTCCCGCATCTATAAGGCTGTCGATAAAACTGAAAGTATACGCAGGTCCGCAACCGCTCAAAGCCGAAACGGCGTCCATTTTACTTTCATCAACGCAGACAATCGTTCCGAGATTGTCGAAAAGTTTGCTTATAAACTCTATATCGTCAAGCGATTTAAAGTCGGTCATATCCAGCCCGATTGCTCCACTGCCGATATAACAGGGCATATTGATTACTCCGCGAGCTACTTTTACGGCGTGCAAGCCGAACGCGTTTTTGACCGCATTTTTCTTTACGCCGGACATAACCGTTATGATTTTTTCGGGCACCGCTTTGCCAAAGCTTTGTACCACCTTTTCAAAATTTGCGGAATTGACTGCCAAAACCAAAAACTCGCAGTTTTCTGCGACATATTCGTTATCAGTTGTCGTCCTGACTCCGAGATAGTTCAACTTTTCAAGTTCACCTTCGGATATATCGCTGACGATAATCTTTTTTTCGCTCAAAAAATCGGATAAAACTAGTCCGCGCAAAATCGAATGAGCTTTAAAGCCGCAACCTATTACGCCTAATTTAAAGTGTTTTTTCATAAATAATCTCCGAAAACAGTTGACTAACAACAACGGTTATTATATAATTAATTCGTTCATTTAGGGGAGTAGCTCAACGGTAGAGTCGCGGTCTCCAAAACCGTTGGTTGCATGTTCGAATCGTGTCTCCCCTGCCACACTAAGTTCCGATTTTTTCGGAACTTTTTTTGCGTCCTTTATACGAGGCTCTTACGCGCAACCTCAGTTGCAGGCAACGCGATTGCGCCTGCGGCGAACAAACGCTACTCCGGTCTACGCTCCTTACGAATCGTGTCTCACCTGCCAATTCGCTCATATCACAATATATTGTGGTGTGAGCGTTTTTTAAACTGTTTTGATTTTATCAAATTCTTCTAGTAAAGTCAATCTAGTTTGGCAAAAAAATATACCCACAGGATGACCGCGGGTAATTTAGTTCGGTTAATTTTTATGTTTTGCGTTGCGCTTGGATAAGAGGTACAAAAGAACGCATTCAATCACGGCAACCGCCGCAACGCTGAGCCACAGCCCCACCCAATTCAAGCTGACAATCTGGGTACTGCCGCCGAACGCGCCGTAAACGGCAAGAACGATTATTAAAGCGATAATGGGAATGAGTACTATAAAAATCAAAAGCACCACAAAGCGTTTTTTGGTAAATGCAGCCCTGTTGAAAAACAAAGCCGCGCCGCCCGCTATCGACGCCGTCAAAAACGGAACGAACAAACCTGTTGCCCTTATATCCATAATAACTCCGCGCACGGATTCACCATCGTAGGGGGATATGCGTGTGCAGATTACCATAACGGGAAAAATCACCGCAAAGCAAATCGCAAGGCATGAAAGTATGGATAAAGCGTACTCGTACCACTGTTTTTTTACTGCGTTTTTCAAAACATCGTCGCAAAAACTTTTTCCGCCGTCGGGGAATATGGTTTCCGCACTTTCGCCGCGCGCCTCAGCCTCCGCAATCATTGATACGACATCCGCGCGGATATTTTTCCATTCGAAATAGTTTACGCCGTTTGCGCCAAGATACCTTTGCATTTTTTTCACGAGCGATACGCCCGATTTTGAAATATTTTTCATTTTATTCCTCCATAATAGATTTTACTATTTCTTCGAGCGCGTAGTATTCACGCTCAAATTCGTTTAAGTATTGCCGACCCAAATCCGTTATCAGATAGTACTTACGCTTGGGACCGACCGCCGAATCCCGATACTCAGAACCGATTAGCCCCTGCCTTTCTAACCGCAACAATAAAGGATATATCGTTCCTTCGGTCAAATCCGTAAACCCTTTATTGCGCAAATACTCGATTGCGCCGTAAGCGTACACAGGCTCTTTGGACACCGTTTTCAGGATACACCCCTCCAACGTTCCTTTTAAAAGTTGTGATTTATCAAACAATGTAACCTCCTTAAGGTTTAATACCTTGCATTGCAATGTAGTAACTACATTGTATTACAAGGTAGAACGAATGTCAAGCGTTTTTTGAAATTTTTTTTAAATATTTTTTTCAGTACGGAAAAACGGCTTTCAAATTAAAAAAACGGAGAAGCGAGG
>JAIDFD010000160.1 GCA_029054485.1 Clostridia bacterium
AACTAATATTTAACCCTGCACAAATAGCATAGATAAATTTAATTTGAATAGATTCGTTTCTTGCTTTTACAATATCAGCTAACGTAGAATTTGCAACACCCACTTTTAAACTTAAACCGTGAATACTTAAATTTTCATTATCGCAAAGCTCGTTTACTCTCGCCGCAATCGCATCTTTTAATCTCATTATACACCACCTATTTAATTTACGGTTGTCCGTAAATTTAGTATAGGTATTTTTTTGAGATTTTATTTACGACTGTTCGTAAACTTAAAAAATTTGTAAGGTAATAAATATGAATAATTGCTGTTGCACAGGACACCGACCGAAAGGCTTTCCGTTTAAATACGGAATTGACGGACAAAAGCACAACGCATATTTGCAAATGCTTGAAAAGAAAATAGAGCTTGCAATTTCAAAATACGGAATTACAAACTTTATTTCCGGAATGGCTATCGGCACAGATTTAGACTTTGCGGAAACGGTCTTAAAACTGCGTGATAAATACCCCGTCACGTTAGAGTGTGCCATTCCCTGTCCCAATCAAACTTTAAATTGGAACAGCGCAGACAAATTGCGCTATGAAAATATTTTGAAACGTGCGGACACAGTAAACCTTGTTTCAGAGTGTTATGCACCCGAATGTATGTTAAAGCGTAACCGATATATGGTAGATAAAAGCGAGCTTGTAATTGCAGTATTCAACGGCATCGAAAAAGGCGGTACGTGGTACACGATTAACTATGCTAAAAAATTAAATAAACATATCGAGCTTATAGAGCTATGCAAGGGAAACAAATGAAAAAAACCATATTAAAAATATTTAAATTTGTGCTAATCGGCGTTTGTATATATCTTGCTGTACTTTTAATTGAATTTTGTTGCATATACGCAGTACAAAAGGATAATACGTGGAATTACCTTAAAGAAGCTTGGGAATGGTACTCAACGTTATTCTTTTAAGTGCCTAAACATAGTTGTATTTAAGTTATGTCAGCGGTAGAGTCCACCGACTTCCCTCCCTTTCAAGCCCTTCATATCCGCATATGAAAAAGCGGCAACAGCCTATACTGTTGCCGCTTTGGTGCGGATGAAGGGACTTGAACCCCCACGGTTGCCCACAGGAACCTGAAACCTGCGCGTCTGCCAATTCCGCCACATCCGCAAAACAATGCAATTATAATATAAATAACTTTTCTTGTCAATAAAATACGGTTACAAAAAGTTAATTCCAAAAAAATAAAGCACGCTGATACAACCGTAAAAGCGCGCTTTTTATTTAAGTTTTTTTAATTAGTCTATTTCGTAATGGCAGTCAGAATACTGTGTAGGGGGCATAGTTTCGCCTTCGCCGACCCAAACAGAATTAACTACGTTACCCTTTACGTCTACAACTTTATAAGAGCCAGACTTGGGGCAAGTATCGCCGCAATTTAACTTCATAAATTTACCTCCGTAATACTATTATGCGC
>JAIDFD010000161.1:0-695 GCA_029054485.1 Clostridia bacterium
TCTAGCTTGGTCGGCAGCGTCATATGTGTATAAGAGACATACCTGTGCCAAACGGTTTTTGTTGGACGGGATTCGGGACTTGCGGGGAGGGGAGTCGGCGGACTCTACCGCCGACCTGACAGCCCTAGGCTTGGGCTGTCAGCCGTGCGTGCCGCCCAAGGCACAAGTCCCGACACAATGTTTTCTTAAAAACTGAAGAGGACATGACCGTCGTATCAAAGGCGTAAGTCTTACTCGTCCACAAAAAGCTCAGCGGCAACCTTTGGGTTGCCGCTGAGCTTTTGACGTAGCAAGAGGAACGGAAGCGGTTTGTGTACCTTGTAAATTAAAGTTTAACTTTCTCGCATAACAGACAAAAGTCTTGAAATCTCATTTTAATCATTGTATAATAATTAAACAAACTAACTTGGAGGATTAAAAAGCGTGGAAAAAAGCAAAGCACCAAAAGATAATGGTGGACCTTTGGTCAAGACTGGTCCTACCGCAGGCAAAGTAAGATCCAGAAATGAAGATGGAAAATGGCGAAAGAAACGCAGTGATACAGGAACAAAAAGAGATAAGGAGAAAAGTTAGTCTTTTTAGGCTTTCGTTACTGTAAAATTGGGGCGCGGCGCAATTTTGCGCCCCGGCCCCCCTATTTTAAAACGCCGGGGAAAGCGTTTTTTAATGAACACCCCGGGACAGGGGGGGTAAAA
>JAIDFD010000161.1:705-2082 GCA_029054485.1 Clostridia bacterium
CCTGTTAAACCGAAAAAAAACTCCAAAACCACAAACGTTCGTTTTTTTCGGTTTGCGTAACTAAAAAAGTGGGGCGCGGCGCAATTTTGCGCCGCGCCCCAATTTTATTCAACGGCGGGATAACGCTTTTTTAATTCCCAACGCAGTAAGCACCGCGGCGGCGATTAACGCGCAAACGAGAATTATCAAATGTATGTTTCCGTTGATATACCGATTGCTCCAATCAAGCAGATTTATCGCTATTTCGTAATTGTCGTAAGCGAAAATTTTGTTTATCGTTACATCCGCAAAAAACACCGCGACGCCGCAAACTGCCGACAGTACGGCGGATTTGAAGTATGCGTTAATGCGGGTATAGCAAACAACCGCCGCGCATAAAACTATCGGCGCGAGCGCGTAAAAGCTTACGGCGGCCGCCCGCAAAAAAGTCTGCGGTTGGGCGTGCAGGCAACTTGCAAGCACTGCAAGCAAAAGCGCGAAGTCGGCGGCTATGCAAATAATCGGCGCGTGCCGCTTTACTTTTTTGTGTACGGGATAAACGGCAATAAATATCGGTAAAAACACGCACGTCAGACCAAGCAGAACGGAAGTGGCGGCAATAAAAAACCAACTTCCGCGCAAAGTCAGACAACAGCTTAAAAGCAACAATATCAATGCCGCGGTAAAACTTAAAACGACAACGAGAAGTTTGTACCGCCTTAAAAAGCGCGAAACGGATGGGAAAAGGGTAAAGGCGGTGATAAGCGCGCAAAGCACGATAAAAAACCAGCTCAGCGTTTTATCGACGGCGAGGTTACAGATAAAACAGATAACCAGCGAGAGCGCGTATGCGGCGCAAAGACCGTAAAAATAAATATCTGAAATCCGCCTGTATTTTTTTGCGTCTGTTCGCATTCTTCTGTATTTTCCGTCGTCGCTTTCTGCAATCATTTCATGCTCATCTACCTTCAATACGGCGCACAGCTCGGAAATCAGCGTTATATCTGGGTAGGTCACTCCGCGTTCCCATTTTGAAACGGCGGTTTTCGTGACGTATAACTTTTCTGCGAGTTCTTT
Source organism: Clostridia bacterium (assembly GCA_029054485.1). Lineage (GTDB taxonomy): Bacteria > Bacillota > Clostridia > Christensenellales > Borkfalkiaceae > Coproplasma. The sequence goes on from JAIDFD010000161.1 coordinate 1,762, forward strand.
TTGCGTAAGATTTTGTTCCCTACGTTTTTCGGCTATGAAAAGCCCAAACGATTTTTTGTCTTTCATATAACTTCCTCGGTAATTGTATTGTACGGATATTATAAGTTACCGCCGAAATATAAGTCAATGGTTTTCCCAATTTTCAACGCGTTAAGAAGGTAGCCGCTTGCGCCACCTCCCCGTTCGGAAAATTTTGGCAAAAATGCCCTGCCGTAGTGCGTAATATGTAGTTGTCAAGTCGAAAATTTTGTGCTATACTGCTGTGTAATTTATTGTAACGGGTGAAAAAATGACTTTTTACCAGGAATTACAACTCAATCA
>JAIDFD010000162.1 GCA_029054485.1 Clostridia bacterium
TTACGACCGCGCCCAGACGATGAACTTCAACAAGCGCGCGCCCAAAATCCAAGCGTTCGGCGAACCGCTTTCGCCCAAGTTTATCAACTATACAATACTGACAAACCTGTTTGAAAGCGCGAAAGCGGGCTTCTCTTTCGATGCGGAGAGCAACGCGATAATTCAAAAGGTTGAAAAACTGCTGATCCCCTACAACATTTCTTTCGGTAACCGTATCTTACGGCAAATGGAGAACTTCGTCAAAATTTACTGCGCTTGCTTTACCAATAAGGACGGCGCAGTAAAAGAGGCTGTTGAGAAAATACTATTAAGTAAGGTTGTAAGCAAGCTGGAATACAAGGTTGTTGAAAATAAAGAGGCTCTTGCCGCTGAATTCGATAAGCTTGAACTTGCCGCGTGCAGTTCGTTTATACGCAAACTCAACGAGGACTAACTTGTTATGGAGCTGACGCACGGGGAACAGTCCGAACTTAATAAGCTTATAGAAAATTATAAGAAAATCGAGCCGTTTATTTTAAAACATCCTCGGCTGCTTTATGCTGAGTTCGATTACCTTATCGTTCACGAACTGACCCTCTTTACGGTTGAACCCGATTTCAGTTTTGAAGAGCTTGACAGCGAGCTGAACGTCATTCTGAACGCACTGCCCGCAATCAGGCGGATTTTTGCACAGCCGTGTATACACTTGAAAGAGCAGAACGAGATTTTGCCGACCGAGTCGGTACGCATTATCAACCACAATACAATACAGCACATAGCCTCGCACAGCGAGCTTTGGTCAAACGTAAAAAAGCACGAAATCAAACCCACAAAACTGCTTACAAAAACTTACGACGACAACTACGGCATTTACGAAAATCTTGTATTTTGCAAAACCGTAGATGAAGTTTTGTCCTACGCGCGATACAACCTCAGAATTCTGAAAGAGCTGATTTACACCAACCAGTCTATCGAAATAAACCTTTTAGAGCGCGTAAACCATTTGAATTACTTTCTCGCACTGGGAAAACTTCACACGGGTTACAGCCGTAACTTCGACTCGTACTACGGAGTTTCGGTGCAATGCCTCAATAAACTGCAATACATAGTCGGCAGTATCGTGCCGAGGCTTAAACGCCCCGTATACAAAAACAACAAAAACCGTCCGCAGAAAATCAGACTGAGAAAGACGAACATTTTATCTATGCACCGCGAGTATCACCAGATTTATAAGCTGGCAAAACATTTCGCCGCGCACGAGATAAGCAACGTTAAAGAAATTAAAGAGTCAGACCTCAAAAAACTGCAAAGCAACTACTTCCATTTTTGCGAGCTGTTGAGTATTTTTGCCGTCACCCACTTCAATTTCAGTTACGGCATACTTCCCGTCAATTTTTTGCGGCTGAATATGATTTTCTCTTTCAAAGGCTGGCGGCTCGCGCTTAAAAAATGCAAGTGCGGAAATTTCGACGCGCTGGCGCTGTGCGTTGAAAAGGAAAACAAGTATACCGCCGCGATTATCCCCTCCGCTTTTAAAGATAACGAAAAACTGCTTGAAGAGATAAAGCGCGGTTTGCCCGCGGACGAGTACGATATTTTTACGCCGTTCGAAGAACACGGCGAAAACGAAGTGCCGGTGAGTATTACCAATATCGATTCATTCCGCCGCATACAGCAGATTATCCTGCGGGCGATGATTTACGCAGACAAAACCCGTACAGACTGCCCGTTTTGCAACAACAAGCTGATTTTGGACGGCAATGTTTACAAATGCCTGTCCTGCCGCACGGAAATTCACACAGGTCGCTGCCCGACAAAGAAAAAAAGCTACCAATTCACAAAAATTGCGGGTCTTAATAAGCAACCGCTCGATGGCGAGGACTGGCTTGTGGAGCGCAAAAAAGAAGCGCAGATGTATTTCAGAAATATCACCAAAATAAACGAGGATATGGAAATAATTTGGGGGGGGGGGGGGGGGGGGGGGGGGGGGGGGGGGGGGGGGGGGGGGGGGGGGGGGGGGGGGGGGGGGGGGGGG
>JAIDFD010000163.1 GCA_029054485.1 Clostridia bacterium
CTTTTGTATGTTTCTATGGGACATATGGTCGGCGCGCCCGTCCCCTTTTTTATCGACCCTGCAAAGAACAACGGCGAGTGGTTTTCGCTGTACCAGCTTATTATTTCGGCGGTAATAGTGGGGCTTAACTATTCATATTTTAAAAACGGAACGGTTGCGCTCTTCAAAAAGGTGCCCAATATGGATACCTTGGTCGCGCTCGGCTCTGGCGTTTCGTTTTTGTATTCGCTTGTTCTGACTGTTCTGGTTTTTGTCGGAAAGGCGCAGGGTAACGAGGCGTGGTATGAGTTTCATATGGATTTGCATTTCGAGTCCGCGGCAACCATTCTTGCTCTCGTTACAGTCGGCAAATGGCTTGAAGAGAAGTCCAAAGCTAAAACGGGCAGTGAGATAGAAAAACTCTTAAAACTCGCGCCCGATGCGGTGACGGTGGAAGAGAACGGCGTGCAGAAAACAGTGCCCGTAAAGGAAGTAAAGGTCGGAGATATAGTTGTAGTAAAACAAGGCGAATATATCCCCGTAGACGGCAAAATTATCGAGGGCAGTTCGTTCGTTGACAAGTGCGCTATAACCGGCGAAAGCCTGCCCGTAGAAGTTGTGGAGGGTGATGCGGTAACTTCCGCCGCGCTCGTAAAAAGCGGAATAATAAAACTCCGCGCCGAAAAGGTCGGCAGTGAAACCACCCTTTCCAAAATAATCAATATGGTGCGCGAGGCGGGCGCAAGCAAAGCGCCCATTCAAAAATTCGCCGATAAGGTTGCGGGGATTTTCGTACCCGCGGTAACTATTGCCGCGATTTTAACCTTTTTAATCTGGGTGCTGATCGATGGCAAAGTCGTTCCCGCGCACAGTGTAACGTACGCAATAAGCGTGCTGGTCGTTTCCTGTCCGTGCGCATTGGGGCTTGCAACGCCTGTTGCGATTATGACCGCAACGGGCAAGGGTGCGTCCCTTGGAATTTTGTACAAGGACGCCGAAAATCTGCAAAAGGTGTGCAATCTGAACAGCGTTCTTTTGGATAAAACGGCAACCTTGACCGAGGGCAAACCCAAGGTTTGCAACGTTGTAACTTTCGGGTGCAGTGAGGGCGAGGTTTTAAAAATCGCCTGCGGTATTGAAAAAAATTCAAATCACCCCCTTGCAAAGGCGGTTGTGGATTACGCTAAAGAGAGCGTTGAAGTCAAAGATTTCGTTTACACCGTAGGAAAGGGCGCGCGCGCAGAATACGACGGCGAAAAATATCTGCTTGGCAACGCAAAGCTTGTTTCATCGGTAAAAGTTACCGATGAAGTAAAGTCAAAGGTAAGCGAACTTTCCGCGGCGGGTAAAACCGTGCTGTATTTTGCGAATTCAAAAAAAATACTTGCGCTTATTGCCGTTGCGGACACTCTCAAAGAGGGTAGCGCACAGGCGGTTGAAATGCTTAAAAACCGCGGTATGCGTGTTGCTATGCTTACCGGCGATGAGCAAAAGACCGCGGCGGCGGTTGCCGCAAGCGTAGGAATAGATGACTTTCTCGCCGAGGTTATGCCCGAAGATAAGTTGAACGCAGTCAAAAACGTGCAAAGCGTGGGCGGGTGCGTGGCTATGGTCGGCGATGGCATAAACGATTCCCCCGCACTCAAAGAGGCTGACGTGGGAATAGCTATGGGAAGCGGAACGGACGTTGCGATAGACTCCGCGGGAGTCGTGCTTGTAAGCGAGGACTTGCGTACGCTTGACACGGTTTTTGATTTAAGCCGTGCAACGGTTAGAAATATCAAGCAAAATCTTTTCTGGGCGTTTATTTACAACGTGATTATGATTCCCGTTGCGGCGGGTGTGTTCACTCCGCTCAAATTCACTTTTTCGCCTATGCTCGCCGCGCTCTGTATGAGTTTGAGTTCGCTTTTCGTTGTGGGAAATGCGTTAAGACTTTTAAGATATAAAAATAAAAAATTTAAAGAGGATAAATTTATGAAAAAAATCGTTCATATCGAAGGTATGTGCTGTAACCACTGCGCAGGCAGGGTTGAAAAGGCTCTGACCGCAGTAACCAACGTGGTTTCGGCGGACGTAAAGCTTAAAAAGAATATCGCTGTCATCAGAAGCCGCGAAGAGGTCGACGATGAGCAGATTAAAGCCGTTGTGACCGAAGCGGGTTATACCGTGCAGTCGATTGAAGTGAAGTGACAAAATTACAGGATAAATGACATTATGCGTCAGGATAACGTTTTGACATATCAGCACACGCGGCATTATAATTGATGCAGGAGGTAAGATATGGTTGAAACGATGTTATTGGACAGGCGCACTACCGATTTGGTCAAAGAGTACGTCCCCGAAGGTGACGTTCTTGACAGCATAGTTTGCTTTTTTTCCATTTTCGCCGACCCGACGAGGGTAAGAATGTTGTCCGCTCTCGCAATATCCGAAATGTGCGTAACCGATTTATCGCGGGTACTGAATATAAACCAGACCACGATTTCGCACCAGCTACGACTTTTGAAAAATTTAGGAATAGTCAAAAGCGAGCGGCAGGGCAAGATAATTTTTTACAGCCTTGTAAATGATACGGTCAACGACGTAATGCTTAAAGGCGTTGAATTTTTGGGTTGTTAAAAAAACGGCAATTTTTTGCCGTTTTTTTTAAATAAGTAAAAAAATTTTTATTTGCCTTTTTACGCTCATTTTGTTGAAAATGAATTTATATTATGC
>JAIDFD010000164.1 GCA_029054485.1 Clostridia bacterium
GCGGTATGCGGGCGGCTATTTTTTTTAAATCATTCATTTCTTTCAAGAGGTTCACTGCAATTTTTCTACTGAGATATTAAATTTATCCCCTGTAATGAATGTAACGATAATATTCGTTACACTGCACTCCGTATCGGCTAAAAAATAGTCCTTAATCGCCGAATACAAATCTTCCGTAAAATCAATTTCATTAACTTTTCCGCTCACTGATGCTCTCCATTAGCTTTATTCCAAACCATTCAGCTTGCAACTATTTTACATCATTTTATGATGTAAGTCAAGACATTTACATCACTTTGTGGCATATTTTTTGTATGGAAACCGCAAAGCGCATTGGACAAAATATAAAAGACGCGCGAAAGTTTAAAAATTTAACGCAGAAAGAAGTTGCCGAAAAAATGAAAATGACGCAACAACAATACAGCCGTTTTGAAAACGGTGTTTTTGAATTGAACTACGACCAAATTTTATTTTTGTGTGAGTTATTGGACATAACGCCGACAGAACTATATAATATTAAATAAAACTAATGCCCCGCGCACTCTGTGCGCGGGGCGATTTTTATTTTATAACTATTCGCTTATTCTTTTTCGGGGTCGGGTTTGTTGCCGCTGTTGCCGAGGAACGCACCGAAAACGATTTCCTTTTTACCGCGCGCGGGTCTGCCGCCGCCCGAAGAGGGACGTCTTTCGCGGTTGCCGTCGCGGTTTCCGCCGCGGCGGTCGAATTTTCTTTCGGGGCGGCCGCCCTTGTTGCCAAAGGGTTTTCTCTCGCCGAATTTTATACCCTTGTCATAGGGCTTTGCACCTTCGGGAATGACCGCGATATATCTTGCGGGTTCTTTTCCTTCGGATACCGTTTTTACGTTTTCGTAATTAGCCAAAGCGGAGTGGATAATCCGTCTTTCATAGGGGTTCATAGGCTCTAAAATGACCTTTCTGCCCGTTTCAATAGCCTTTTTAGCAAGTTTATCCGCAAGCTTTTTAAGCGTTTCTTCGCGCTGTGTGCGGTAGTTTTCGCAGTCGACTACAACCTTTTTATATTCGTCCCTGCCGGTGTTGGCAACCGCGCCCGCTATGCACTGGATAGCGTCTAAAACGTCGCCGCGTTTGCCGATTACCTTTGACGAAGAGGGGGTTTTAATCTCTATTTTGATATTCTCGTCCTCATCGGCGATTTCGGTGGTCGCGCTGATATCGAGAATTTTTAAAAGTCCGTCTATAAAGTCCGCGGCGCGCTGAGCGTCCGAGCCTTTTTTCTTAATTTGAACCTTTGCCTTGACCGAGCCGAAAAGCTTTTTCTTTCCCTCTTCCAATACGGTGATTTCCGCCTCGTCCAAAGTTACTCCGAGCGCGGTCAGACCCAATTCGATCGCCTCGTCGACCGTCTTTGCGGTAAAAATTTGTTCTTCCATTACTTTAACCTCTTTCTGTTATTGTTACGTTTTTTATTGAATTGTCCGTTTGCAATCTGCTTTGCAAATCTGGCTTCAGTTGCTTTGTTTATTATAAGTGTGGTAATAAGTCCGTAGCAGGTGTTCGTTATCATGTAGATAGAGAACGCCGCGCTGTAGAAGAACGAGAACACGCCGTAGATAAGCGGCATCATAATCATCATCCACTTGTTGGTCTTTGCCGCCGTGCCGTCCACCGAACCCAGTTCCGCCGCGTCCTTTTGCGAGCGCATCATTATAAACTGTTGCAGGAACATCAATCCGATTGCCAACACGATTAAAACGAAGTAGCCGTTATAGTTTTTTTGTTCTTTGCTCAAATTGAACATAACTTCGTTGTACGAATCTTCGTATGAAGCGTCCACGCCGGTGCCGATTGCACGGGATACGGACGATGAGAATTTTGAGAACGAAGGTATTTCTTTATTCAGCATCGAGTCGGGATACCAGATGTTTTTAACCCAGATAAACGCTGTTTTATTTTTACTGTAATACGAAGCGGAAGCCTGTCTTGCATAGAGGCGGACGTACTTTGTAACGTAAACCTGTTTTTCGTTTTCATTAAGACTGAGATAATTTTCGGGCAGTTCGTAGTCCGCGGAAGTGTCCTCTTCAACGCACTTTACAAACTGTTCAAAATCCACTTTATACGCGATACCGCCCGCCGAGCTGTCCTCGACTTCGATTAAAAATCCGTCCTCGTTTTCGCCCTGTCCGTCAAGGGTCTGGCAGACGAAAGTTTTTACGCTGGCGTTGTATTCCTCGACCATATTATTATAGGTTGAAAGATTTGCGTACTGCGAATAGGTTGAAAAGGAGCTGAACACTACCATGAATATTACAAGCGAAACAATCATAGGTATGCACGCGCCGAACATAGAGTAGCCGTTCGCCTTTTGCAGTTCCATTACCTTCTGGCTGTACATCTGTTTGTCGTTGGCGTACTGTTTTTGCAGTTTTTCCATCTGCGGCCGCATCTCTTTCATTATAAGCGACTGCTTTTTGGTTTTTACCCTTGAATACACGTCCAAGGGAAGGACTATGGTTTTGAGAATGAGCGTAAAGACAACAACGCCCAGTCCGACTATGCCGACGCCCTCAATAAGCCACTGGATAATTTTTCCTATCCAGCTGAGACTTTTAATATCGATTTTGTCAAGGATTACGCCGCCGATATAGCCTACGCTTTCCAGTAAATTTAAGGTTCCCATTATTTTCTACTTGACCCATTTTAATTTGAAATAGTTTTCGGGCGCGGGGTCAAAACCGCCCTTGGACAGCGGATTACACCGAAGCAACCGCCAGCTTCCCAAAATAATACCCACAATTACGCCGTGATTGTTGATAGACCTCAACGTATATTCCGAACAGGTCGGCTCGTAAAGGCAGGTATGGTGCGAAAGGTATTTTTGGTAAAAGATTATAAGCCGCATACACAGCATCTTTATAAAAGGTTTAAACACCGTCCGCCTTAACTTTTTTATAAACCGTTTCAGCTTTTGGTACATTCGTTTACCTTTTTAAAACAGGATAAAAGCCCTTTTTCAAAATTTTTCAGACTGTATTCTTCCGCAACTTTCGGAATAATAATCACACTATAAGTTTTTTCAAGCCCGTTGCAAGTGTTTGAAAAGGCGGCGCGGAGCAACCTCTTTATGCGGTTGCGCTTTGTCGCCTTGCCGTGTTTTTTTGAAACGGCAATACCCATATTCAGACTTTTGGACGGAAAATACAATAACGTAAGACAGGGGGAAAATACCCTTTTTCCCCTGTTGAAAATTTTTTGAAAATCGGAGTTTTTCTTTATTCTTAAATAATTCAAGTAATTAATTTAAGCGGAAAGCTTTTTTCTGCCCTTATCTCTTCTTCTCTTCAATACCTTTCTGCCTGCGGTTGAAGCCATTCTTTTTCTGAAGCCGTGTACTTTGCTTCTCTGTCTCTTTTTGGGTTGATAAGTTCTTTTCATTTTTTTATATTCCTTTTATTTTTATAGTTTAATTTATTATTTTTTTATTTTATCGTTTGATTTTCGTTCTGTCAATCAAGTACTAATGCAATTAAGATACGAATCAGGCATTGCCTGCTGTTCTTACGGGAAGTATAAGATACAGGTTGTCCTTATCGTTTACGTTCTCGCAAGTGAAAGGCTGAATCTGGTTGTTGAAGGACAGCACTATTTCATCTTCCGAAAGCGCGTTCACCGCGTCTATTATAAATTTGGAATTCATCGCTATTCTTACGTCCTTGCCCTCAACGTCCGCCTTTACAGGCTCCTGCACGCTTCCTATTTCGGAATTGGAAGATACGTCTATTCTGTCGCCGTTGATATCGAAAATTATTAAACTGTTTTTATCGTTTCTTACAAGAATTGCCGCGCGCTCGATGCTGGCTTTGAGCAAATCTTTATTAACGGTAACCACGGTTATAAAATCTTTGGGGATAATATTTTCTTTCTTTATAAAATCCCCGCTGTAAAGACGCGAAGTCAAAACCGTATTATCCGCGGATACCAAAATCATTCCGCGCTGTATAAAAATTTCCGTTTCGCCGTCGCTTTCGGGAATCATTTTTTCGATTTCGTTGAGCGTTCTCGCGGGGCAGACTATTTCAAGGTCTCCCGTGGAAGAGATAACCTTTCCTTTAACGGTTGCAAGACGGAAACCGTCCAGCGAAGTTACGCAGATGTCGTTGCCGGTGATTACAAACTGGCAACCCTTTAAAATAGGGCGCGAGTCATCAGTCGCACAGCAGAAAGAAGTCGAGTTTATAAATTTCTTTAAGTCCGAAGTTTTTACCTTAAAGCTGCTCTCGTTGATATTTGTATCCATGCGCGGGAACTCGTCCGCGGAAAGAACCTGCATGTCCGTCTGGCTGTCGGCATAGATAATATCCATTTTTTTGCCATCGGTCGAAAGGGTAATCTGCACACCTTCCAACTTTTTGATGAAATCGGCAAAGTATTTGCCGGGAACGCAAACTTCGCCCTCTTCGTAAACGTCCGCTTTAATAGTTTTGCAGATAGAAATTTCGTTATCGGTAGCGGTAAGGGTTAAGCTGTCGTTTTCGGCAGAAAGTTTAATACATTCCAAAACGGGTACCGTTGTTTTGCTTGCGCAAGCTTTAACAACCTTTAACACAGCATCAGATAAATCGATGCCTTCACATACGGCTTTCATTAGTCGTCTCCTTCCTATGTTTTTTTATTATTTATTAATTTATATTCCAAATATTATCCCCCTTCCTGGTTTCCCTTCTGCAAACCCCGACCTCATTGCCCCGACCCCGGCGCTGGCTCGTTTTCACAACTACGAGCCCCCGCGGCCTCTCCGGTTGGGGGTGTCCGGGGTGGGGGTGGAAAAAAAATGGGGGGG
>JAIDFD010000165.1 GCA_029054485.1 Clostridia bacterium
CAATTAAGATACGCCGCCAAGCCTAAAACTTGTTATTCGAACTTATCGTAGAAACCGTCCACGTCGAAATTCGTATCCTCTTCACGCTGGCGCATTACCGGCTTACCTTTTGTGGTGTCAACCGTGGTCGTGGTCGTAATAACTGCGTCCGAGGGATAGTGCGCTGATACGGTCGCAGGTTGTACGCTCTCTTCCACGCTCTGCGGTATAGCCGCTACGGGCGCGGGCGAAACCCCGCTGTTCCTTAACGCAGATGCTATCACCGCTCCGATAAAGTCGGGATTTGCAGACATTTCCACGGGCATTTGAGCCGCTTGATTGACCGGCATTGTCTGTGCGGGAAGTTGCTGTACCGCTGGAGTTGTTCCTCCGCCGCGCACAAAACGCTCTTCCGCGAGCATTGCTCGCTCTTCCATTGAGCGGTAAGACTTTTCCTCCGCCGCTCTTGCGCGTTCTTCCGCAAGTCTGCTTTCAGCCGTTCTTGCCCGCTCTTCCGCGAGCATAAGCCTTGCATCTTCATATCCGCCCGAACTTCCGCCGTTCTGCAACTGCGGCATAGGCATTTGCATGGGCATCTGCATGGGCATATACTGCGGCATAGGCATAGGCATTTGCATAGGCGGTTGAGAATAGCTTGCATTCATATTCTGTCTTGCCTTGATTTCTGCAAGCTCCGCTCTTATCTCTGCAAGTACGGAATTATCCGTTTGCTGATACTGCGGTTGCTGTTGAACGGGTTGCTGTACGGGCTGTTGCTGAGGTTGCTGTTGCATAGCCATAGTTGCCATTCCTGCGCCTGCCATACCCATTCCCGCCTGCGCGCGTATCTTTTCAAGCTCGGCTTCCTGCTTTGCTTTCGCAAGCTCGCGTTCCGCTTCGAGCTTTTCTCTCTGCATTTGGCGCTCTTCCTCGCGGCGCTGTCTTTCCTCTTCCTTACGCGCCTTGATTTCCTCGCGCTCTTCCTTAGATTTCCTGCGCTTGCATGCCACTACTATTATGATTATTAAAAGTATCAACAGCGCCAGCGCAATAAGGAACCATGCCCATACCGGAAGCCCAAGCCAGGTCTTGGTCATAAAGTCCTTGACGCTGTTCATAAACGCCGCCGCGCCGCTCTGCGGGATTTTATACGTTGCAAAGTCCGAAGTCGTTGCGTTACTGTCCTCGAACACAAAGTTACTTGCGTCCGCACCGATAAGCTGCGCTTTTACAAAGTAGGTCTTGCCTGCCTCTAAACTCTCGCCATCGCCTAAAGGATTGCTCGTTTTGTCCGTGTGGTACAAATAATTTATATCCACGTCCAAGCCCTCGGTAAGGTTGGCAGGTATGTTATAAACCGCGCCTTCCTTACCGCCCAGATTCCAGCTCGAAGCCTTTAAAACATAGGGCGCTATCTTCCAGTCATAGCTCGCTACTGTTTCGTCTCCGCTCCATACTACGTTATCCGTCAGGCTGTATTTCACTGTTGCTTTTGCAGGACTCGCGCTTGTGCCGTAATCCCAGCAATAGTTTTCGTCCGTCAAAGTAAGCGTCACTGAGTACGTTCCTACGTTCTTCACGCCGTCGTAAGTGCCGCCGAGTTTGATTATGCTCTGATACTCCGTCCAGCTGCCGCCGAGGTAATCTCTTAAATCGATAAACTGGTTATTGAACACTATATCGCTCAAAGTCGGTACCGGTATCGCCTTGGGCTTTACCGTGAAGGTATACTTTGCACCGGGTGTAAGCGTGTATGTATCGTTGCCCGCTTCGGTAAGTACGATTTTTATGGTATACGTTCCCGCGGTTGCGGTCGTTCCGTCGAATGCGCTCAACAAACCAAGCTCGTTGCCCTGCGGGTCGTAGACGTAGATTCCCTCTATGAAGTTAGTGCCCAATGCCGCGTTGGTGTCGCTCGCTATTAACGTAAGTAT
>JAIDFD010000166.1 GCA_029054485.1 Clostridia bacterium
TTGCCGCACCGCCGAAAGGTTCAATTCCAGTCGGGTGGTTGTGCGTTTCGTTTTTGAACATTACGGTATAGTTCTGCTTTTTACCGTCTATTACTGCGTCAACCTTAATCGAGCAGGCGTTAATCTCGTCCGATAAATCAAGGTTTTTAAGCTTGCCGTCTTTTTTGAGTTTTTTTGCGGCGATTGTGGCAATGTCCATAAGACAAACGTATTTGTCTTTTCTGTCTTTATAAAGTTCTGCAAACAACTTTTTATATAAATCCAGCGCTTTTTGGATATGTACGTTATCGCTGTGAATTTCGATATTTTTGATTTCGGTTGCGAAAGTCGTATGACGGCAATGGTCAGACCAGTAAGTATCTATAACTTTAATTTCCGTTTCGGTCGGATTTCTGTCCTCGTTTTTAAAATAATCGCGGACGAAAGCAAGGTCTTCAACCGACATTGCAAGTCCCATTTCGCCGTGATATTTAGCAATAGCTTCACCGTTGAATCCGATAAAACCCTCTACTTCCTTAACGCTTTCCGCTTCAACCGCAACGTGTGCAAGCGACGTCGGCTTTTCAAGGCTGACCTCTTCGCACTCTACTGGATTGATTAAATGCTTTTTGATTTTTTCAAGCTCTTCCGCGCTTGCGCCCTTTACCGCGTAAACGGTTGCGCACTTGATAAGCGGGCGGGCTTTACGCGTTAAAAGCTGAACGCATTGCGCCGCGCTGTCCGCACGTTGGTCGTACTGACCAGTAAGATATGCGACCGCAAATACTGCGTAGCCGCCGTTCAAATTAATTTCTTCAAAGTAAACGTTATCCACGGGCGGTTCGGAGAACACGCAGGGAACAGCGGAAGCAAATTCGTTTGCGCTCATTCCCTCTACATCGTAGCGGATAAACGTGCGCACGTCTGCAACAGAAATTTTAAGCAGATTGCAGATATCCTCTTTGACTTTTGCCGCCTGTAAATTATCTTTTTTTTCAACGAAAATTCTGAAAATCATATTATCATTAGCCTTCACGGTATTTTATCCCTATGTCCTTTCTGTATTGCATATCTTCCCAGTTGATATGTTCTGCCGCTTTGTAAGCTTTGCTTCTCGCCTCTTCTATGTCTTTGCCTTTTGCGACAATGCCCATAACCCTGCCGCCGTTTGTGACCAACTCGCCGTCTTTCACCGCAGTTCCCGCATGAACGAGGGTTACATCGCCTATATCGCCGATAGTAATCTTTTTACCTTTTTCGTAACTTTTCGGATAGCCGCCGCTAGCAAGCACAAGACATACGCACGCGCCGTCCTCCCACTCGATTTTTACTTTATCGAGTCTGCCCTCGGTGACCGCCTCAAATATATCCATAAGGTCGGTTTTAAGCATTGGCAGAACAACCTGCGTTTCAGGGTCGCCGAATCGCGAATTGTATTCCACTACTTTCATTCCCTTGTCTGTACGCATAAGCCCGAAGTAAAGACAGCCTTTAAAAGTTCTGCCCTCCTTGTTCATTGCCTTGACGGTGGGAATCATAATTTTTTTAAGTACTTGTTTTTGCAGTTTTTTATTCCAGAACGGACAGGGTGAAAAAGTGCCCATACCGCCGGTATTCATACCCGTATCGCCATCGTTTGCACGTTTGTGGTCGCACGAGGTTATCATAGGCACGATAGTCTTTCCATCAGTGAAAGCGAGAACGGAAACCTCTTCACCGGGGGTATATTTTAAGCCGCGGAGATACTCTTCAATAACGACCTTACTGCCCGCGCTTCCGAAAGCCTTGTCAAGCATAATTTCTTTTAAGCCTTCTTCCGCCTGTTCGAGCGTTTCGCATACAAGTACGCCCTTGCCGAGCGCAAGCCCATCGGCTTTAAGAACGATAGGCGCGCCAACTGAGCGGACGTATTCTAACGCCTTTTCGTAATCGTCAAACGTTTCATACTTAGCCGTTGGAATTTTGTATTTCTTCATAAGCTGTTTGGCAAATGACTTGCTTGACTCGATAACAGCGGCGTTTTTTCTCGGTCCGAAGCAACGCTTGCCAATACTTTCAAGCTCGTCCACAAGCCCCGCAGCCAGAGGGTCGTCCGGCGCGACAACGTAATAATCTATTTCGGGGTGGGCGGCGGCGTAAGATTTCACCGCCTGAATATCCATGTAGTCAACGTCCACGTTTTCGGCAATTTCAGCCGTACCCGCGTTGCCTTTCATACAATACAGTTTTTCTACCCGCTTGCTCTTTTTAAGCGCAAGCAAAATTGCGTGTTCCCTGCCGCCGTTTCCTATTACGAGTACGTTCATACCGACCTCTCTGCTTTTTGTTTAGTGTTTAAAATGTCTGTCGCCGACAAAGACCATTGCAATACCCGCGGCATCGCATGCTTCAACAGAATCCTTATCGCGTATCGAGCCGCCCGGCTGGATTATAGCTGTTATGCCCGCTTTTACACATTCCTCCACGCAGTCGGGGAAAGGGAAAAATGCGTCCGATGCCATAACCGAGCCCTTAGCCTCTTCGCCCGCGTGAGCGATTGCTTGCTGAGCCGCCCATATTCTGTTTGTCTGACCCATACCTATGCCAGTGGTTCTGCCGTTTTTACCGATAACGATTGCGTTGGATTTTGTATGTTTGACCACCTTCCACGCAAACAACATAGCCTCAACTTCTTCCTTGGTAGGTGCGCGTTTTGTAACTACACCGTTGCCGTAAACGGTTTTTAAATTTCCGTTGGGCAGAGTGGAAGTTTCAACTTTTGCTTTGGTTTTAAAAAGCTTCATATCTTCGCCCGCGATAAGACTTTCGTCATATTGCTGAACGAGCAGGCCGCCGTAAACCTTTTTCATATCGAACGCGGATTTCTCGCGCTTTGCCGATATGTTTTTGATTTGTAAAAGCCTGATATTTTTCTTCGATTTCAAAATTTCAAGAGCTTTTTCCGTGTACGCGGGCGCCATAACTATTTCAATAAAAATCTTATTGATTTCGTTTGCGGTATCCTCATCGACCGTGCCGTTTATCGCAAGTATGCCGCCGAAAACCGAAACGGGGTCGGAATTATACGCGCGCATATACGCTTCGTAAATGCTTTTGCCCGTACCTACTCCGCAGGGGTTCGCGTGCTTGCACGCAACGACCGCGGGGGTATCGCCGAATTCCTTTAAAAGCTCCAATGCGCCGTTAGCATCGTTTATATTGTTGTACGAAAGCTCTTTACCCCAAAGCTGTTCAGCCGAGGAAAGCGAGCCCTCTCTTATTGTCTGTTCATTATAAAAAACCGCGTTTTGCTGGGGGTTTTCACCATAGCGCATATCCTGCGCCTTTTCGTATGCGAATGTTACCTCTTCGGGGAAAGTTATTCCGAGCTGTGCGGCGAGATAGTTTGAAATCAGGCTGTCGTAAACCGCAGTGTGTGCAAAAACCTTGTACTGCAAATATTTTTTTGTTTCAAGGGTTACGCCGCCGTTTGAAAGCTCGTTTAAAACCTTTTCATAATCTTTGGGGTCAACGATTACGGCAACGTCCTGATAATTTTTAGCCGCCGCCCTTATCATTGTGGGACCGCCTATATCGATATTTTCAATGCACTCCGCAAAGTCCGCGCCGCGCTGTAACGTTGCCTTGAAAGGATAAAGATTTACGCATACAATATCTATCGTATTTATGTTCAGTTTTTCAAGCTGAGCCATATGTTCTTTGTTTGAACGCATAGCCAAAAGCCCCGCGTGAACATTGGGGTGCAAAGTCTTAACTCTGCCGTCAAGGCACTCGGGAAAGCCCGTAATTTCAGAAATTCCTATTACGTTAAGTCCCGTGTCTTTTAGCGCTTTCGCCGTGCCGCCCGTTGAAATAATTTCAAATCCGTTTGCAACAAGTCCCTTGCAAAATTCAACTACGCCCGTCTTGTCGGAAACACTGACAAGCGCCCTCTTTTTCATTATCATAAAAACTTCCTCACTCAGTTAATGGTAACTTTTCTGCCCTGCTTAGAGATTTTGCCCTCGCAGAGTTTTTTAACGCAATACGGAAGAAGCTTATGCTCCTCCGTCAAAATTTTAGCCTGCAAACTTTCGGGCGTGTCGCAATTGGACACCTCGACCGCAGTCTGCGCGATTATAGCGCCGCCGTCCGGCACCTCGTTCACGAAATGCACCGTACAGCCAGAAATTTTTGCGCCGTATTCGATTGCGGCGGTATGTACTTTCAAGCCGTAATATCCCGCGCCGCAAAAGGCGGGGATAAGCGACGGATGAATATTGATTATTCTGTCCTCGAAAGCCCTGATAAAACTTTCGGGTATAATTTTAAGCCAGCCCGCAAGGACAATATAGTCCACGCGGTGCATATTCCTTGCTCTTATACAAATCTCCGAGCCCACGAGCTATCTC
>JAIDFD010000167.1 GCA_029054485.1 Clostridia bacterium
ATTTCAAACGTGTTGCCCTCGGGATTATAAAAGAGCGTATCGTTTACAATCTCGGGCAGGGCGTAATTGTTTTCTATAGTGAGAGTCGCCGTCATATCGGGGATTGCTTCATAATTTTCTTCATCGCCCGAAAAGTGCGCCGTTACAACGTGTTTGCCGATTTGGGTCATATCCGTTTCGCAGGAATATGTTACCGTAACTCCCGCCGGCAAGCCCGTAACCCAACCGGTCGTGTCAAACTTTTCGCCCGTGTACGGCGCAAGCTTATCCTCGAACTTCAAATCGGAAGTATCGTATACTGCCTTTGAAACGTTGACCGTAGCCGTGTTACTTTCAACCCCGCCGTAAACCGCGTAAAACTCGTTTGCACCCACCTTAAACGCAGTGCCGTCAACCAATTTTAATTCGAAGTCTGTAACGGTTTCCGTGTTTAAATTGTTGTACTTTGCCGAAACCACTAATACCGCGCCGCTCAAAGTCGTTAAATCTTCAAGCGTGTTATAAGGATACACCTTTGCGTTTAACTGCTGAAAAGTCAACTCTACGCTTTCAACCGTGACTTCGGTTACTTTCGGAATAGTAAAGGTTGCACTCTTTGTATCGTAACTTACCGTCACCGAAACGTTATCGCCCGCGGGCAAATTCAATTCGTCCAACGCGCCTATTCCGTTCACAAGCGGTCCGAAACCGTATTCAAGCACTTTGTGCTGTACTCCGCTCTGATAAATCGCGGTAACCGTGATATAACTTTTCAGCTGACTGTATAAATTGGTTGTATAAAACTCTTTATCGGCAAAATTGTCGTTTTTTGCAACTTCAATTCTGTCTAAAACGTCGGTAGTAACACCCGCGGCGGTATACTCGCCCGTTGTAGTATTGTAGTTGTCTATATACTCGTCCGCGGGGATAAATTCCCAACTGTAAACCGCGCCGTTTTTGATATACTGCGTGGTATCGCACGTCCATTTAAAAATTCCGTTTGCGGGCTTGGGGTTTTTTGTGGGATCTACGGCGAGAATAATATCCTCAACCGTCATCGAGTTATACAGCCCCGTCATTTCGTCTGAAAGTTTTGGCGTAACCTCGCTGTTTGCTTTTTTGATTATAAATGTGAAAGATACGGCGGTTGTCGTTCCGTCTGTCCAAGTATAACCGTTTTTCGGCGAAACCGAAACTGTATAGCCGTCCTCGTTTGCGTTTGTCTGAACGTTGCCCGTAATATCCATAGCGTTGGAATTATAGCCGTTTGGAGTATACTTTTTTTCCATACTGTCGTAAACGAATTGAGTATTGTCGGCAGTGGGCTTATTCAAAACCGCGCTTTCGTCCGCCGCAGTCAAATCCAGATGCAACGCGGGTCTTACCGCAAGCGTAGCCGCTGTCAAACAACCAGGGCTAGTACCCGAGGACGAGAGAACTCTAACAGAATCAGGATTAGAAGTATAGCTAGAACGCAGCCAAACGCGTTCGGTACTGTCCGTTGAACCCGCTAAGGTTGAGCTGTCGCTTTTCTGTTCATCGCCGAACCTGATTTGTCCCGTCGTAGTTAAGCCCGTTCCCCAAAGACCGCCTATTGCGGAATAACCCGTCTCGGAAAGGCTGGGAATCCATATATAGTCCGAACCCCAGTCATTGTAGTGGTTTTCAGTACTCGTTGCGTAGTTGAGTACGCCCTGATTCCACCAGTAGCCCTGATGCGTACCCTTTCCCGAGGCATAGAATTCTGTATTTGCATTTGCGACTGTAGGAAGTTTCATAGGGCTAGTAAGTGCCTCATTCAAGAAGTACGAAGTGTTTGCGCCATTCCCGCCTGCATAGGGATAGCTGAGCCAGTAGGTGTATTCCACCTGCGAAGGCTGTACTAAATACCCAATAAGGGATTGATTTGCATAACCCGTACCGATAAGCGCGCTATTTTCTAACGTAAAAGGCGCAAGTACGTTTCCCTTTCGCGTTTCGCTGTCAACAGACTGATTTAACGAGGTCACGTTTGCGTTACTTGTTCCCATAGCATAAGCTGTTGCAGTGCCGTCAGTCGGACCCGCGTTTAAAACTTTCATTCTGACCATACTGGTTGAGTATGCGTGAGAAGTGTAACTTTCGCCGATTGAAGTTGTGTAGTTGGTGTTGTACGCGGCAGTAGCCCAACCCAATTTGCCCGTAACAGTTATGCCGCCGTCAACAAGTGGCTGAGTCATCCAAAGGGTTGCTATTACGTGACCGTTTTTATCGGTTGTCAAAAATGAAACCGCAAACTCTTGTCCGTTCAATCTTACTGTAATATTATGGTTGTCGTTGAGTGCGTAAATATCCGCCGCCGTCTTGTAGGTGGGCAAATATGTCGTTGCGTCATAAGCAGGATATAAGGGGTTGTTGTAGCCGTACGCCTCTGACATAGTACCTACAAGGTCATCTGCAACCCTCTGCAAGGTTGCGCCCTCTACTCCCGTGAGCGCGGCGTATAAATCGGCAAGCACGCCCGCGTCAAAAACCTTGTTTGTAGTCGAGTCGTAGTTTGAAAGCGTAAGCGAGCCTAAATATTTATCTTTTTCATTTTTAAGCGGAGTTGTTGCCGCATTTGCGTATTTGGGCATGATAAAAGCACAGCATAATATTGCCGTGCAGAAAAAGAGCATTATTAAAGTAAACAGA
This sequence comes from Clostridia bacterium, assembly GCA_029054485.1. Lineage (GTDB taxonomy): Bacteria > Bacillota > Clostridia > Christensenellales > Borkfalkiaceae > Coproplasma. The sequence goes on from JAIDFD010000167.1 coordinate 2,653, forward strand.
CTGATTTTTTTAGCCTGCTGTGCCTTTAAACTATAAAGTGCGCA